>NZ_JBAMDH010000068.1:0-11940 GCF_036961685.1 Massilia sp. DD77 | reverse complement strand
CAGGCGCGCGGCGCCCTTCAGTCGGCGGCCGAGTCCACCTCGTCGGCCAATGCGGCGGTCTCGTTCAGCGGCAGTGCGAGCGCAGGCGCCGCCGGTAGCCAGGCAGCTACAGGATCGGCGTCCCGCCCGTGACGGCGATCCGCGCGCCCGAGATGTAGCTGGCTTCATCCGAAGCCAGCATCACGAACACGGGCGCCACTTCCTTCGGCTGGCCGGGCCGCTTCATCGGCACCTGCTGGCCGAACGATGCCACCTCGTCCGGCGGCATGGTGGAGGGAATCAGGGGCGTCCAGATCGGCCCCGGCGCCACTGAATTGACGCGGATGCCCTTGTCCGCCAGCAGCTGGGCCAGGCCCGCCGTGAAGTTGGCGATCGCGCCCTTGGTGGTGGCGTAGGCGAGCAGTGTCGGCTTGGGCTTGTCCGAGTTGATCGAGGTGGTGTTGATGATGGACGAACCCGGCTTCATGTGCCTCACCGCCGCTTTACACAGGTGGAACATGGCCGTGATGTTGACCTTGAAGGTGTAGTCCCATTCCTCATCCGGAATCTCTTCCAGCGCATCGCGGCTCATCTGGAAGGCCGCGTTGTTGACCAGGACGTCGATGCGGCCGAATTCGGCCGCCGCCCTGTCGACGATGGCGCGGCAGTGGGCCGGGTCGGCCAGGTCGCCGGCCATCAGCACCGCCTTGCGCCCGGCTTCCTCGACCAGGCGCGCCGTTTCCTTCGCGTCCTCGTGCTCGTTCAGGTAGGCGATCAGGACGTCCGCGCCCTCGCGCGCATAGGCCAGGGCGACCGCGCGCCCGATACCGCTGTCGCCGCCCGTGATGACGGCGGCCTTGTCCTTCAGCCGTCCGCTGCCGCGGTAGCTGGTTTCGCCGTGGTCGGCGGGCGGGTCGAGGGCGGCTTCGACGCCCGGTGCTTCCTGCTGCTGCTTGGGCTGGTTCATGGATGGCTCCGGGTGTGCTCCGTGTGTGGGTCAGGTCGGTCAGGGGGTCAGGTAGCGCGCCGGAACCGCTGGCCGGACGCCGGCGGCGCGCGCTTGCGGCGCCGGCTGGTCCTGCAGCTCCTGCAGCAGCAGGTGCTGCGGCCGCGGTGCGGTGGAGATGCCGAGCTCCTCGAACATGCGCAGCGCGTCCAGGTTGATCGCCTGCTGCGTGTCCATGAAGAGGGTGTAGTCGGCGTCCAGCATGGTGTACACCACCTCGTACTCGATCCAGTTCTGGTCCACGGTCTTGAGGTGGGCGCGGTCGAAACGCAGCTTGTCGTGCTTGCCGATCAATGCGCCCAGTGCCTGCGGCACACGCGCGGCCAGCTCCGGGGGGGTGGCCGGGTTGACGCGCAGCGCGAACTGGATGCGGCGCGTGCTCATGCGCCGGTAGTTGTAGACCGTGTTGCGCAGCAGTTCCGCGTTGGCGATCACGATCTGCTCGCCGCCCAGGGCGCGGATGCGGGTGGTCTTCAGGCCGACATGCTCCACCGTCCCCGAGAAATGATTCACCGAGATCGAGTCGCCCACCTCGAAGGGCTTGTCGACCGCGATCGACAGCGAGGCGAACAGGTCGCCCAGGATGTTCTGCACGGCCAGCGCGATCGCGATGCCGCCGATGCCCAGGCTGGCGACGAAGGTGGTGACATTGATCCCCAGGTTGGACAGCATGGCCAGCACGAAGATCGCCCAGACGCTGGTCTGCAGCACCCAGATCACCAGGGTGTGCGCCACGCTGACCTGTTCGTCCTCGGCGCCGTGGCTGTGGGCGCGGAAGTAGCGCCGCGCCGCGACCTTGATCGCGCGGTGCAGGTAGAGCGCCAGCTGGACCCCGAGCGTGAAGAACCACAGGTGCCCCAGGCGCGTGTTCCAGGGTTCGGGCAGGTCGAGCACCGACAGGCCGATCAGGATCGAGGTGGCCAGGATCGCGAGGGTGCTGGTATGGGCGAGGGTCCGGCTGAGCACTTCGGCGACCGGGCGGTGGGCGCGCTCCTCGCTCAGGCGCGACAGGCGCTTGCGCATCAGGAGCAGGACGCCGTGCATCAGGACGAAGCTGCCGACGGCGGCGCCCAGGGCGAACAGGCCGTTGGCGAGGGAAATATCGAGCGACTGAACGAAGGCGGAAATCGTCAAACTGGTCTCCTTTCTGGAATGCCCCGGCCGGCGGCGCCATGCCGGACGCCGGACGACAGGCAACAAGAGAGGGCGGGCGCGGGCGATGGCGCCTCAGGCAGCCCATGCTGCCGCGATGGGTGGGGGGCGCGGGCCCAGGGGACCCGCGCCGGGGATCAGCGGCGGCCGAGGTGGGCGCGCACGGCTTCCGCGCTGGGACCGACCGCCTTCACGGCGCGCTCCAGCTCTTCGCGGCTCACGCCCAGGGCTTCGGTCCAATGACGGACCTCCCATTCCTCGTGCACGTTGATGCGGGAACGATCTTGCGATCCGGCTTTTTGCAGGTTATCCGACATGATTGCCTCCTTTTTACGTGTCCAGGGCCAGAGTGCCATCCATGGCCGAGGTGTTCCGTTCGCTGTTTCACGTTGGGGAAAGCGAAGGGCATGCCAGGCGCCCGGTTTTCAGGTAGGCTTACAGTATCGGTATAGCAACAGTGAGGAGACGATCATGGCAGCACCCTATGACACCGCGCAGCCCGAACGCAGCGCCATCGATGCGACGCCCGGCCTCGTGGCCCTGGACTTCGGCGCCAACTGGTGCGGTTATTGCCGCGCCGCCGAGCCGGCCATCGACCAGGCCCTGGCCGACTACCCGTCGGCCCGCCACATCCGCGTCGAGGACGGCCCCGGCCGCCCGCTCGGCCGCTCCTTCCGCATCAAGCTCTGGCCCACGGTGGTGGTGCTGAAGGATGGGCAGGAAGTGGCGCGCGTGGTGCGCCCCGACAGCGCCGACGAAGTGCGCATGGCCCTGGCCCAGGCAGGCGACGCATGAGCGTGGCGTCGTCCGCCGCCAGCGCACCGGCCAACAAGCCGCGCACCGTCCTGTTCGCCAGCCTGATCGGGACCACGATCGAGTTCTACGACTTCTACATCTATGCCACGGCCGCGGTGCTGGTGTTCCCGCGCCTGTTCTTCCCGGCCGCCGATCCCGCCGCGGCCACCCTGCAGTCGCTGGCCACCTTTGCCATCGCCTTCTTCGCGCGTCCGGTCGGCTCGGCCGTGTTCGGTCACTTCGGCGACCGCATCGGCCGCAAGGCGACCCTGGTCGCGGCCCTGCTGACCATGGGCCTGTCCACGGTCCTGATCGGCATGCTGCCGACCTATGCCGCGATCGGCACGCTGGCGCCCCTCCTGCTGGCCCTGTGCCGCTTCGGACAAGGGCTGGGCCTGGGCGGCGAGTGGGGCGGGGCGGTGCTGCTCGCCACCGAGAACGCGCCGCCGGGCAAGCGCGCCTGGTACGGCATGTTCCCGCAGTTGGGGGCGCCGATCGGCTTCTTCCTGTCGGGCGGCACCTTCCTGCTGCTGGGCGAGATCCTGAGCGACGAGGAGTTCTTCACCTGGGGCTGGCGCGTCCCCTTCCTGGCCAGCGCGCTGCTGGTGGCGGTCGGCCTGTGGGTGCGCCTCAGAATCACCGAGACCCCGGACTTCCAGAAGGTGCTGGACCGCAACGAACGGGTCAAGGTACCGGCGGTCGCCGTGTTCGCGCAGCATGGCCGCGCGCTGGTGCTGGGCACCCTGATCGCGCTCGCCACCTTCGTCGTGTTCTACCTGATGACGGTGTTCGCGCTAAGCTGGGGCACCTCGAAGCTGGGCTTCTCGCGCCAGCAGTTCCTGCTGCTGCAGCTGTTCGCGGTGGTGTTCTTCGCGCTCACCATTCCGCCGTCGGCACTGCTGGCCGACCGCCACGGCCGGCGCGCCGCCATGATCGTGGTCAGCGCCGCGATCGCCGCCTTCGGCCTGCTCTACGGCCCCCTGTTCGGCGCCGCTACCCTGCTGTCGGCTGGCGTGTTCATGGTGCTGGGCATGTGCCTGGTGGGCTTTACCTACGGGCCGCTGGGCACCCTGCTGGCCGAGCTGTTCCCGGCCGAGGTGCGCTATACCGGGGCCTCGCTCACCTTCAATTTCGCCGGCATCCTGGGTGCTTCGCTGGCGCCTTACGTGGCGACCTGGCTGGCCACCAACTACGGCCTGGAGTACGTGGGCTACTACCTGAGCGCGGCCGCATTGCTGAGTCTGCTCGCCCTGGTGCTGGCCGGTCCGCCAGGCCGGGTGGGCCGGGCGCAGCCGGCGGCGCATTGAGCACGCGGCGCTCAAGCGCCTTGTCCGCCCGCGTACCGAAAGAGGGCGACGCCGCCTTCCTGGCAGCGCTGTACCTGTCCGCCCGGCCTGACCTGGGCGCGCTGCCGGTGCCGCGCAGCGTGATCGAAGGCATCGCCCGTTACCAGCAGGCGCAGCAGCGCCTGGCCTATGCGCACGCCTGGCCGGGCGCCGAGGAATGGATACTGGAAGACGGGGAAGGGCCGCTGGGCCGGCTGGTGCTCGACCGGGGGGCGGACGCGCTGCGGGTGGTCGACCTGGCGGTCGCGCCGCGCGCCCGGCGCCGCGGCCATGCGCGCACCCTGTTGCGGGCCTTGCAGGACGAGGCGGCGGACAGCGGCCGGGCGCTGACCCTGCGCGTCAGGCTGGACAATGCGCCCGCGCGCCGGCTCTATGCCGGCCTGGGATTCGTGGCGCTCTCCAGCGACGGGACGAAGCAAGAGCCGCAGCAGGAACTGCGCTGGTCCGCATCCCCGGCCGGCTTACCTCAGAACGAATAGACCATCGTCAGCGAGGTCTGGGTGTCCGTGTTCTTCTTGTCGCTCGGGACATTGGTGTCGTTGCGCACGCTGAAGCCGGCCTTCATCTGCATGGTGCCGTTGATCTTGGTGCTGAGCGAGGTCTCGGACACCGAGTGGGTGTTCGAGGTGCCTTTCTCGACGCTGACGCTCTGGGCGAAGTAGGCCGAGGGGCTGACGCGCCAGCGGAACTGGGCCGCGCCGCGTACCGTCACGCCGTTCTCGTCCTCGCCCGTGGCGCGCTCGCCGGCGAAATAGCCCGGACCGATCTCGACGTCCAGAGTCTTGTCGGTCTGGTCGAGCCAGCGCGAGCCGTGGCCGATGCCGATGGTCGAATAGCGGGTGTAGGCGCCGAAGCGGTCGTTGACGTGCGAGCCGAGCACGAAGGCGCGGCGGCCCGGGCCGACCAGCTTGCGCGAGGCCTTGGCCGATGCCGCCCAGCGTTCGGCAGAACGGCTGGTCTGCCTGACGCCCTCGTCGTCCTCGTACTCGTCTTCCTTGAAGAAACCGCTGAGGATGAACTCGTGGCTCCAGTCGACCGTCTCGTGGCGCGCGTCGATCTTGCCGGTCACCGAGGTGCCGGTGGTGTTGCCCGAGGTCGTGATCGCACCGAGTTCGGCGGAGGTGAACCAGCCGCCTTCCGGAATGTCGAGCGGCTTGGCGACGGTGAGCGGGGCGTGGACGTTGCCGACATCGGGGAGATCGGGGGCCGCGGCATGGGCGGGGGCCAGGCTCCGCAGGGCCAGGAGGGACACTAGGAGAGACGCAAGGATCGTGGGTGATTTCATTGGCATCTGTGCGGCGGCGACCGCGAACCTGGAAGGCGCGGCAGACCTGCCGGCCCGTCGTTCGTGGATTGGCGCCGCGCGACGGGTTTGTCCCGGAATGCGGCAACTTGGCCGACATTGTATCCTAAAGACGGCGCGATGAGATGCTTTACGGCACCTTGTTCGCCTCTCCCATAGGTAAAGTGTGGCGTATTGACGCTTCAAAGTTTGCAATTGCCCATGCGCAATCGGTAGAATTTATGTAGATGACTGGCAGCATTCCGCTTGCCGGCGCCTGAGGAGTGTCGAACCGCCATGCCCAGCCATGAGGCCGCCCCTGGGACGGAGGTCCTGCCCGGTTTTGCCAAGCTTCCCGGCGCCGCCGGCGACAAGGATTGGAGCGCTACCCCGCTCGGGCCGCCGGATGCCTGGCCGCCGGAACTGCGCGCGGCCGCCGTCACTTGCCTCAGCTCGCAATTCTCCCTCGCGCTGGTCTGGGGTCCGGAATTCATCTACCTCTACAACGAAGCGGCGAGCGGCGTTTTCGGCGACAAGCATCCCTGGGCCATGGGCCAGCGTGCGAGCGATGTCTGGCCTGACGCCTGGCCCACCTTCGGGCCGATGCTCGAGTCGGTCTACCGCAGCGGACAGGCGGTGCGCAACGACGACCTGGAACTGGTGCTGGATCCGCACGGACAACTGGTCGAGTCCTATTTCACCTTTTCCTATAGCCCGATCGTCAGTGCCGAGGACGAGGTCGGCGGCGTGTTCGTCGTGTTCATGGAAACCACCCAGCGCATCCTGGCCGAGCGCCGCCAGCGCACCGTGGCCGACCTGGCCACGGCGGTGGCGCGGGGGCGGCGCAGCGACGACCTGGTGATGCGGGTGCGCGAGGCGCTCGCGCGCAACCCGCGCGACTTGCCCTTCAGCGCCTTGCTGCGCAGCCAGGCCGGCGGCGACCTGGAATGCCTGTTCTGCACCGGGCACGCGCCGGGCTCCGCTCCTCCTTGCAGCGCGCTCGCGGACGCGCTCGCTGGAGCGGCGCAGGCTGCGATCGCGACCGGCCGGGTACAGGTGCTGGACGCCGGGCCGGCCCTCGGCGTGCTGGGACATTGCGGCCCCTGGCCGGAAGCGCCGCGCCAGATGCTGGCCGTTCCTTTCCGGCTCGGCGGCCAGGACCTGCCGGACGGCGTGCTGCTCGCCGGCGTCAATCCGCGCAGCCCGCTCGACCCCGCCTACCGGGCATTTTTCGACCAGGTGGGCGGCCACGTCGCGCACGCGGTGGCGATTGCCGAGGCCGACGCCGCGGAGCGCCGCCACCGGGCCGCGATGGCCGAACTGGAACGCAGCCGTTCGCATTTCTTCGCCAGCGCCAGCCATGAACTACGCACCCCGCTGACCCTCGTGCTGGGGCCGCTCGGAGCGCTGCTCGACGACGCGCCGCGCGCTGCCGCCCGGCGCCCGCGAACAGGTCGACATGGCGCACCGCAACGCGCGCCGTCTGCACAAGCTGGTCGACTCGCTGATGGACTTCGCCCGCATCGAGGCAGGCGCCCTGCCGGTGGTGCTCGAAGCGGTCGATCCCGGCCCGGTCACGGCCGAGATCGCGGCGCTGTTCCGGGCGCCGGTCGAGGCGGCGGGCCTGCGCCTGACCTTGAACAACACGCTGCCGCCGGGCGCCGCGCTGCTCGATCGCGACATGTGGGAGAAGATGGTCTTCCACCTGCTGTCGAACGCCTTCAAGTTCACCTTGGAGGGCGGCATCGCGCTGCGCCTCGGCGGCGCCGAAGGCCGGATCGAGCTCGAGGTGGCCGACACCGGCATCGGCATCGAGGAGGACGAAGTAGGGCGCGTGTTCGATCGTTTCTACCGCAGCCGCAGGGCCGCCGGCCGCAGCGCCGAGGGGAGCGGCGTGGGCCTGTCCCTGGTGCGCGAACTGGCGCGCATGCATGGCGGCGACGTGGCGCTGGAGAGCCGGCGCGGGCTGGGCAGCCGCTTTACGGTGCGGCTCCCCTGGCGCCGGCCCGATCCGTCCCAGACGGGAGCGGCGGCGCCGACCGGGGCTCCGCCTTCGCTGGCGCGGCGCGCCCGCTTCCGCGACGAGTTGCTGCGCTATGGCCTGGGCGCCGCCGAGGGCGCCGATGCCGGTGCGCGGCCGGCGGGCGAGGGCATCCGGGTGCTGGTGGTCGAACGCGACCCGGACGTGGTGCGCTATGTCGCGCGCCTGCTGCAGGATGGCTGCCGGGTGGCCTCGGCGCACAGCGCCGACGCCGCCATGGCCGCGATCCGGCTTGGTGCGCCCGACCTGGTGCTGGCCGATTCGACCCTGCCCGGCCAGGACGGCCAGGGCGGGCTGGAGCTGGTGCGGCGCATCCGCGCCGACGGCGCGGCGCGCGCGGTGCCGGTGCTGGTGCTGTCCGCGCGCGCGGGCGAGGAGGCGCGCCTCGAGGCGCTCGAGGCCGGCGCCGACGACTTCCTGGCCAAGCCCTTCAGCGGCCGCGAGCTGATCGCGCGGGTGCGCTCGCATGTGCAGATGGCGCGCGTACGGCGCGCCGCGTTCGAACAGGAAACCGCGCTGCGGCGCCAACTTGCCGAGCTGCGCCACGACCTGGCCACCGTGCTGGACGGCACCCGCGACACCGTCGTCAGCCTCGACCGGGTGCAGCGCGTGGTGGCGCTCAATGACGCCGCCGCGGCGGCGGCCGGCCTGCCCAAGGAGCGCCTGGTCGGCGCCACCGTGCGGCGCCTGATTCCCGATCTCCCCGGCAGCGAGCTGGAAGCAGCGCTGCGCGGCGCCATCGAAGGGCGCGACACCGCTCCGGTCGAGTATTTTCACAGGGCCACCGGGCGCTGGTACGAGGTGCGCTGCTACAGCGCTCCCCATGGCGCGCTGCTGTTCGGCACCGATGTCACCGGCCGCAAGCTGGCCGAGCAGGCGCGCCGCCAGGCCCACGCCGAGCTCGAACGCCGGGTCGAGGAACGCACCGAGGCGCTGCGCGCGGCCAACGGCCTGCTGGCCGCGGTGTTCGACCGCGCCCCTGGCGGCGTCGCCCTGTCCGACCGCGAGGGACGTATCGTGCGCGCCAACGACGCCTACGCGGCCCTGGTGGGGCTGGACGCCGCGATGCTGCCGGAGCGCAGCCTGGACGAGTGGATCGAGGCGGCCGACCTGGCGCGCCTGCGCGATGGGCACGCTCGCCTGCTGGCGGGCGCCTGCGGCAGCTTCGAGATCGAATTGCGCTACCGCTGTCCCGACGGCAGGCGCCTGTGGGTGGCGCACTTCGTGTCCCTGATCCTGCCGGCCTGGCGCGGCGAGCGCTGCTTCGTGACCATCGCGCGCGACGTCACCGCGCGCAAGCGCAGCGAGACCGAAAGCGAGACCGCGCGCCTGGAATTGCGCACCCTGTACGAGCGCCTGCAATCGGTGCGCGAGAACGAGCGCAAGGCGCTGGCGCGCGAGGTGCACGACCAGCTGGGCCAGATCCTGTCGGCGGCCAAGATCGACATCAAGCTGCTCGAGGACGACCTGCGCGACGACTCGCGCCCGATGGTGCGTCCCGCCATCCTGGGCGAACTCGGCTCGGCCAGCGCCACCCTGGAGCGGGCCATCGGCCTGGTGCGCGAGATCGCCACCGAGCTGCGCGCGCCCGAGCTGGACGAGCAGGGACTGTACGCGGCCATCACCTGGCACGTGCACGACTTCGAGCGCCGCACCCGGATCGCCTGCCACGTGACTTTCGAGCCGAGCCGTCCCCATCCATCGCGGGCGGCGGCGGCGGCGTTGTTGCGCATCCTTCAGGAAGCCATGACCAACGTGCTGCGCCACGCCCAGGCGAGCAAGGTCTGGGTCAGCCTGGAGCGGCGAGGCGCCATGCTGGTGCTGCGGGTGCGCGACGACGGTGTCGGCATCGCCCGCGCAAGCTTGCGCCGCGGCGTCTCGCTCGGCCTGCAGGGCATGCGCGAGCGCGCCGAACTGGTCGATGGCAAGCTGCTGGCCGGCCCCCTTGCTCCACGCGGCACCCTGGTGTCCGCGCGCGTTCCCCTACATTCGACACAAGGATCCCGTTCATGATCAGCCTCGTCATCGCCGACGACCACGAATTGCTGCGCGAAGGCGTCAAGAAGATCATCCGCTCGGCGCCTGGCCTGCGCGTGGTCGGCGAGGCAGCCGACCTGGAGCAGGCGCTCCGGCTGGTGGGACAGCACCAGCCCGACCTGCTGGTGCTGGACATCTCCCTGCCCGGCCACGATGGGCTGGACGGATTGTCCGAGGTGCGCCGGCAATTCCCGGAGCAGCGCGTACTCATGCTCAGCATGTATGGGGAAGAGCGCTATGCGCTCCCCGCGCTGAAGGCGGGAGCGGCCGGCTACATCACCAAGACCATGGCGGCCGAGGAGCTGGTCAAGGCAATCCGCAAGGTGATGGAGGGCGGCACCTACATCGGTCCGCGCCTGGCCGAGCTGCTGGCCCAGGAGGCACGGGCGCCGGAAACGGGCGCTCCGCACGAACGCCTGACGGCGCGCGAGAGCGAGATCCTGGCCCTGATCGGCGCCGGACTGCAGGTCAAGCAGGTCGCCGCCGAGCTGGGGATCAGCGTCAGCTCGGTGAACACCTATCGCCTGCGCATTTTCCAGAAGATGGGCTTGCAATCGAACGCTGCGCTGATCCGCTATGCCGTCCAGCACGGGCTGGTGGGCTGAAGCCATGCACCGCAGGGCCGTCCCTGCTCCTTCCAGCGCACGATAGGTCATTTAGTTGCTAACGGGCAACGATATTGACACTTGTTTATGTCGTTAAATTTGCGACATGAAATGTCAAATCTATGACGTTCGGTTAACAGGATAGTTTTATCTCAATAGCTATTTCCATATAAAAAACAACGACTTGAGGCGGTCTACCCGCCTTGCATGGGCACGCCGGCATGGGCGAGGAGGCGCACACAGCAGGTAACTCCCGTGTTGTGACGGACAGGACTTGGGTAGGATTTCAACGTTAATTGTCCTGCGTCAATGCACAACGGGTGGCTCCCGTTTTTGCACCTGCGAACCTACAACCAGCCCAAGCAGCATGATGCGACTGATCGAATTCGAATGCCGCGGCCAGCACCTCGGACTGCCGCTCGCCTGCGTGCGGCGCGCGGTGCCGTGCGCGGAGCCGGCGCCCCTGCCTGGCGGCGGCGCCATCGTGCTCGGCGTCCTCAACGTCGCGGGCGAGATGGTGGTGGTGGTCGACGTGGGGCGCCGTCTCGGCCTGACGCCGGCGCCGCTCGACCCGGCGCAGCAGATCCTGGTCGCCGAACTGTCGGGCTTCCTCGCAGGGATCGTCGTCGACCGCATCCACGGCGTCACCGAGCGCGACCCGGCGCAGCTGTTCCCCGGCCAGGTGGGCGCCGCGCCCTACGTGGCGGGCATGGTGCGCCTCGAGGATGGACTGTGCCTGGTGGTCGAGCCGGCCCGTTTCCTGTTCCCGGACGAGCGCGCGGCCCTGGCTGGCGCCCTCACCGGCGCCGCACACGGAGACCTCCATGCGCCTGCCTGAACCCATCGAGCGCGCCGCATGCCGCATCGAGACCGAGACCGGCCTGCACTTCGCCGGGGCGCGCAGGCGCGAACTGCCGGCGGCCTTCGCGCGCATGGCCCGGGAAGCGGGCCAGGCCGACGCCGCCGCGCTGGCCGCGTGGCTACTGGACGGTCCCTGGGACGCCGCCCGGACCGCCCTGTGCGCGCGCCACCTGAGCATTGGCGAAACCTATTTCTTCCGCGAGCCGCGCGGTCTGGACCTGCTGTGCGAAGTCGCGCGCGCCAGGCTGGCGGCCAACCCGGAGTCCGGGCTGCGCGTCTGGAGCGCCGGCTGCGCGACCGGCGAGGAACCCTACTCGCTGGCGCTGGCGCTGCGCATCGGCGTGCCCCAGCTGGCGCCGGAACGGACCGCGATCCTGGCCACCGACCTGAATCCCGCCAGCCTGGATACGGCGCGCGCCGCGGTCTACCGCGACTGGTCCTTCCGCCGCACCGGGCCGGTACTGCGCGCCGCATGGTTCGCCGAGACCGCGCCGGGGCGCTACCAGCTGCGCCCCGAGGTGAGGCGCCAGGTGCGCTTCGCCCAGCTCAACCTGGTGCAAGGACCGTATCCGCCCGACTGCATGGCCATGGATGTGATCTTCTGCCGCAACGTGCTGATGTACTTTTCGCGTACGCAGATGCGCGATGTCGTGGCGCGCCTGCGCGACTGCCTGGTGGAAGGCGGCTGGCTGGTCGTCAATCCCAGCGAAGCCTCGTCCGAGCTGTTCGCCGGCTTCACGCCGCGCTACCACCCGGATGCCGTGCTCTACCGCAAGGACAGCCGGCGCGCCGGGACGGCTGCGGCGCCCGCCGCACCGCCATCGGACCATGGGCCG
>NZ_JBAMDH010000067.1:0-12263 GCF_036961685.1 Massilia sp. DD77 | reverse complement strand
GGCGCGCTTTCATGGCGTCGCTTCGCGCTACCTGCCGAATTACCTGGGCTGGCAATGGGCGCTCGACGGGGCGCGCATCGCCACGCCAGAGCGATTTCTGCGCTGTGCGATCGGCGTCTTCAACACATAAGAGGCACAGCGCCTTTTTTTTCGTCGTCTTTTTAACACTCAAACCAGGGACACACTGCCCGCCGCGCCCTGGCGCGTCATCTTCGTATAGGGGCAAAGACGTTCGGCGCTGCGCACCAGGCCTTCCGCCAGCTCGCGCTCCACGCCCGGCAGGGCGATGCGCACGTCGGCGGTCAGCATGTACAGGCCGTCCATCGGATCGCGTCCGAAGGCCACCTGCACCTCGACCTGCGCATCGGTGAGCGCCACGCCGGCGCGCGCCGCCAGCAGGTGCAGGGCGCCATGGAAGCAGGCGCCATAGGCGGCGGCGAACAGCTGCTCGGGATTGGTGCCGGCGCCCGCTCCGCCCAGTTCTTCCGGCAGGCGCAGCGCCACCTCCAGCCTGCCGTCGCTCGAGCGCGCCACGCCAGAAGCGCGCCCGTGTCCGCTCTCGCCGCCGGTCACCGCCACCGTCGTGGTGTACAGGGGCAGAAAGTGCTCGCCCCGGTAGCGCTCGAGCAGGCTGGCGGGCGGCGGCTTGAGCGGCGTCATGTGCTAGGCCGCGACGGCGCGCTGGCGCTCCAGCCAGCTCTCCAGGTCCAGCTTGCCCAGCCAGGCCTGGCCGGCCGGGACCAGGGTATCGTCTTCCAGGCGGGCGCCGAAATAGCCTGCTTCCGGATCGGCCACGACCCGGCGCGCATCGCCCGTCAGCTCCAGGTAGTGCTGCACCACCTCGGTCATGCGCTGGCGCTGGGGACCCGCGATCTCCACCACGTCGTTGACCGGGGCGCCGAGCGTGAACTCGGCCATGGCCAGGGCCACGTCGTCGGCGGCGATCGGCTGCAGCCAGGCCGGCGACAGGTGGACCTCCTGGCCCCGGGCGCCGGACTGGGCGATGCCGCCCAGGAATTCGAGGAACTGGGTCGAGCGCACGATGGTGTAGGGGATGCCGGCCTCGCGGATCAGTTTTTCCTGCAGGATCTTGCCGCGGAAGTAGCCGCTCCCGGGCAGGCGGTCGGTGCCGACCACCGACAGCGCCACGTGGTGGCGCACGCCGGCGCGCGCTTCGGCGGCCAGCAGGTTGCGGCCCGAGGTCCCGAAGAAGTCGAGCACCGCCTGGTCCTCGAACGAGGGCGAATTGGCGACGTCGACCACGATGTCGGCCTTGGCGAGCGCCACATCCAGGCCTTCGCCGGTGAGGGTGTTGACGCCCGATGCCGGCGAGGCGGCCAGCACCTCGTGGCCGCGTTCGCGCAGGATGGCGCACAGCTTGCTGCCGATGAGGCCACTGCCTCCGATGACGACGATCTTCATGATGGGTTCCCTGTAGAGTGGTGAGGCGGCGCCCGGACATCCGGGCGCCTTGTACGGAGTCGCGCAACCAGTGTAGGCAGGCTGTCCGGGCCGCGGTAGATCCGCGGCGGGCCGCACATTGTTGTGCGCCGCGCACCAATCCCCGGCGGCCGGCTTTGGTCTTAGCCGAGGCCCAGGCTGTCCAGGCAATGCAGGTCCAGGGCGCGCACCTGCAGGGTCATGTGGTCGATGAAGACCCGGATGCGCGCCGGCAGGTGGCGCCGGCTCTGGTAGCACAGGTAATGGCCGCGGTCGTCCGGGGCATAGGGCGACAGGCAGGCCAGCAGGCGGCCGGCGCGCAGGTGCTCGCACACCTGGTAGCCGGCCAGCTGGGCCAGGCCTTCGCCATCGAGCACGGCGCGCAGCACCAGGTCGGCGTCGTTGAAGCTGAGCGAGGAGGGCGGCAGGGTACGGCGCACCTGTCCGCCGACCTTGAATTCCCACTCGCACAGGCGGTTGGCGGCGTTGCGCAAGTGGATGCAGCGGTGCCGGGCCAGGTCCTCGACCGCGTGCGGCATGCCGTGCAGCGCGACATACCCGGGGGTGCCGCACACCAGCATCTGCATCGGGATCAGCTGCTTGGCGATGGCCTGGCTGTCGTCCAGGCGGCCGTTGCGGAAGGCCACGTCGATGCGGTCGGCGATGAAGTCGGGCGCGCCGTCGTCCAGCACCAGGTCGATGCCGACCTCGGGATAGCGTTCGCGAAAACCGCGCAGCAGTGGGGCGACCACCTTGCGGCCGAAGCCGGCCGGGGCGCACACGCGCAGCTGGCCGCGCGGCGGGCCGGCCCGCAGGTCGCGCATTTCCTCCACGGCCTGCACGATGCGCTCGACGCCCGGCTTGCAGCTTTCATAGAACAGTTCGCCCTCGCCGGTGAGCGAGGTGCTGCGCGTGGTGCGCAGGAACAGGCGGGTGTCGAGCTGGGCCTCGAGCTTCTGCACGCTGCGGCTCACCGCCGAGCGCCCGATCCCGAGCCGCTCCGCCGCGCGGGCGAAGCTGCCTTCGTGGACCACGGCGATGAAGGCCAGCACGCCGGCATAGGTAGTGGCGAAACTCGATGCCAGCGCATCGCCGCGCTCGCGTTCGGGCTGCTGCGCCAGCCTGCCGCCGGCTGCGTGGATCGCCGCCATTTCCATTTTCATCCGTGTCCTCCCCGCCCTGCTCGGCAATGCCTTGGTAAAGACATCGTAGTCAGGCGAACCGCGACCGGCAATGACAAAAAAACCCGCATTCATGCCACACGGATTGGTGCCGGGCAGGCACCGGTGTGCGGCCCGGCACACGCCTACCGGGAACCCGGGACGCTTCCTACACTGGGCCTGTCCGATGACAAGCAATCACGCCGACAACAACAGGAGAAACTCATGTCCCAGCGTATCAACTACATGGAGCAGTCGCCCGAACTGTTCAAGAAATTCCTCGACTTCAGCCTCGCTTTCAGGCACTGCGCGATCGAAGAAAGCCTGCGCGACCTGGTGGAAATCCGCGCTTCCCAGCTCAACGGCTGCGCGTTCTGCCTCGACATGCACGTCAAGCAGGCGCGCATCCATGGCGAACGCGAACTGCGCCTGCACCATGTGGCGATCTGGCGCGAGTCGACCCTGTTCGTGCCGCGCGAACGCGCCGCACTGGCCTGGACCGAGGCCCTGACCCGCCTGCCGGAACAGGGCGTGCCGGCCGAGCTCTACGACCGCGTGCGCGGCCAGCTGTCCGAGCAGGAACTGTCCGACCTGACTTTCGTCGTCATGGCGATCAACGCCTGGAACCGCATCAGCGTAGCCTTCGCCGTGGTGCCGGGTTCCTACGACACGGCCTACGGGCTGGGCAAAGCCAACCTGTCTTAGGAGGCGATATGTCGTTCATCAACAGCATGAGCAGCGCCCTGGCCCTGGCGGGCGGCCTGTTTCTCGGCCAGCCGGTGCTGGCCGCGCCCGCGGCGCCGGTCTCGGTGACTTCCCTGATGACCAAGGCCATGGCCGACCATCCGGGCAAGGAAATCCTGGTCATCACGGTCGACTTCGCGCCCGGCGCGGTCGACCCCGTGCACCGCCACGATGCGCACGCCGTCGTCTATGTCCTCGAAGGATCGATCGTGATGGGCGTGAAGGGCGGGAAGGAGCAGGTCGTGAACCCCGGCCAGGTTTTCTACGAAGGCCCGCAGGACCTGCACACGGTGGGACGCAACGCCAGCAAGACCAAGCCGGCGAAATTCCTGGTGTTCCTGGTCAAGGACGCCGGCAAACCCTTCTTCATTCCGGTGAAGTAGGGCGCGCTCAGGCGTGCTGGCGGCGCCAGGCGCTGGGAGACTGGCCCAGGTGGCGCAGGAAACTGGCGCGCATGCGCTCGGGATCGCCGAAGCCGACTTCCTCGGCGATCTGTTCGAGCTTGCGGTCGGATTGCTGCAGCAGGCGCCGCGCCGCCTCCAGGCGGAACAGTTCGATCGCCTTGGCCGGGGTATGTCCGGTCTTGGCGCGGTAGACACGCGCGAAGTTGCGCGGGCTCATGCAGGCCTGGCTGGCCAGGGTGTCGACGTTCAGCTCGGTGCTGGCCAGGTGGGCGGCGATCCAGCGGTGCAGGGCGTCGAACTGGGCGCCGTCGCCGGCCTGCAGCGCCAGCTGCTTGCTGTGCTGGGATTCGCCGCCTGCGCGGCGCACGTGGACCGCGAGTTCGCGCGCCACCAGCATCGCGAGCTCGTTGCCGTGGTCGGCCTCGACCATGGCCAGCGCCATGTCGATGCCGGTGCTGACCCCGGCCGAGGTCCAGACCGGGTCCTGGCGCACGAACACCGCTTCCGGTTCCACCTGCACGGTGGGGTGCAGGCTGGCCAGGCGCTCGCACAAGGCCCAGTGGGTGGTGGCGCGGCGGCCGTCGAGCAGGCCGGCCTCGGCCAGCAGGAAGGAACCGGTGCAGACCGAGGCGATGCGCCGGGCGTCGCAGGCGCGCAGCCAGTCGACCAGGGGGCCCAGGGCGTGGATAGCGCTCGCCATCTCGGCGCTGCCGGGCACCAGTACGGTGTCGGGATGGATGCCGGGCGCGGCCAGGCTGGCGGTGGCGAGCAGGGTGCCTTCGGCGGTGGCGACGACGGCGCCGCCGATGCTGGCCGTGACCAGGGCATAGCCGGGCAGGCCGCGCAGGCGCAGGTGGCGGTCGGCGCACCAGAACACGGTCTGGGCGCCGGCCAGGTCGAGCATGCAAGTGCCGGGATAGACGGCGAACACGACCTGCCGCACAGGGTGCGCCGAAGGCGTGCTAGGGACGGCGTTCATACGTTGACGAATTCAAGGAAGACCAGGCCGGACGGGCCCGCTTTTTCATTATAGGACGTCTCCGGCTGGGGCAAAGCTCATCCGTAGGAGGGATGCGGGTCCTCCCTTGCAACAATCGGCGTTTCCGCCGATACTGTATGCAATTACAGTAGTGTGCCCCGGTCTGGGGCGGCCTCGATGAACGCCCCGGTCCGAAAAATCATCCATTGCGACTGCGATTGTTTCTACGCATCCGTCGAGATGCGGGACGATCCGTCCCTGCGCGGCCGGCCGCTGGCGGTCGGCGGCCGGCCCGACCAGCGCGGCGTCATCGCCACCTGCAACTACGAGGCGCGGCGCTACGGCATCCATTCGGCCATGGCCACCGCCCAGGCCATCAAGCTGTGCCCGAACCTGCTGGTGATTCCGCCGGCGATGGAAAAATACCGCACCGCCTCGCGCCAGATCATGGACATCTACCGCGACTACACCGAGCTGGTCGAGCCGCTGTCCCTCGACGAAGCCTACCTCGACGTCAGCGACTCGCCCCACTGCAAGGGCAGCGCCACCCTGATCGCGCAGGAGATCCGGCGCCGCATCGTTGAGACCGTCGGCATCACGGCCTCGGCCGGCGTGGCGCCGAACAAGTTCGTGGCCAAGATCGCCAGCGACTGGAACAAGCCCGACGGCCTGTTCCTGGTGCGTCCTGAAGAAGTGGACGCCTTCGTCGCCGCCTTGCCCGTCAAGAAGCTGTATGGCGTGGGCAAGGTGACGGCGGAAAAGATGCACCGCCTGGGCGTGCAGACCTGCGCCGACCTGCGCGACTGGAGCATGGAGCGCCTGCACGAGCACTTCGGCAGCTTCGGCGCCCGCTTGTACGACCTGTGCCGCGGCATCGATCACCGTGAAGTGAACACCTCGCGCGAACGCAAGTCGATCAGCACCGAGGAAACCTATACCCCCGACGTACCGGACCTGGCGGCCTGTCTCGCCCTGCTGCCGGAACTGGTCGAGCATTTGCTGGGCCGCATCAAGCGCAACGGTGCCGAAAAATTCATCAACAAGCTGTTCGTAAAGATCAAGTTCTCGGACTTCCAGCAGACCACCGTCGAGTGTGTTGGCTATGCGCCACATATTCCGACCTACGCCCATCTGATGGAAACCGGCTGGCTGCGCGCCGGCCGCCCGGTGCGCCTGCTCGGCGTCGGCGTACGCCTGAGCGACTCGGAAATCGCCGAGCAGCTGCGCCTGTTTGACGACCTAACAACATAAAATTTTTTTTGCGACAACTCGGCTGGGCATCAGCGTAGAATGTCGTTCCCTTGAAATACTGAAACAATCGGATAACAGCGTATGTGGTTCAAGAATCTCCAGATTTATCGCCTGCCCGCTCCCTGGGCATTCAACCCGGAACAGATGGAAGAAGCGCTCCAGCCGCAGGCGTTCACGCCTGCCAGCAGCAATGAACTGCTGCGCCAGGGCTGGGATTCGCCGCGCGGCAACGGCAAGCTGGTCCACGTCGTCAACAAGCAGATGCTGATGATGCTGGGTACGGAAAAGAAGCTGCTGCCTTCGACGGTCATCAACCAGGTGGCCAAGGCCAAGGCGGCCGAGCTGGAAGAACAGCAAGGCTTCCCGCCGGGGAAGAAGGCGATGAAGGAGCTGAAGGAACGCGTGGCCGACGAGCTGCTGCCGCGCGCCTTCACGATCCGCAGCAACGTCTGGGTCTGGATCGACCCGGTCAACGGCTGGCTGGTGGTGGACGCCGCCAGCCCGGCCAAGGCCGACGATGTGGTCAAGCTGCTGCTCAAGGCGGTCGACCGCATGCCGCTCGAATCGCTGCGCGTGCAGCGCTCGCCGGTGGCCGTGATGACCGGCTGGCTGGAAGCCGACGAAGCGCCGTATGGCTTCACCATCGACCAGGACACCGAACTGCGCGCCACCGGCGAAAGCCGCGCCGCGGTGCGCTACGTGAAGCATACCCTGGAACCGGACGACATCCGCCGCCACATCGCCGCCGGCAAGCAGTGCACCCGCCTGGCCATGACCTGGAACGACCGCATCAGCTTCGTGCTGACCGAATCGCTGGCGATCAAGGGCGTCAAGCCGCTGGACGTGATCAAGGAAGGCGAGTCGCCGACCTATAGCGACGACGAGCGTTTCGACAACGACATCGTCTTGATGACGGGCGAAATGGCCAAGTTGCTGGCCGATGTGGTCGAGGCGCTGGGCGGCGAAGCCAAGGCCTGATACCGGATCGTGTGCACCGCGCACACGCCAGCGATCATCGCGTCGGCGGCTCCGCCGCCGACGCGTTCAACCGGCTCTCGCTGCGCCGGTCACGCATGCATCACAGGTTCTGGAACACGCCCTCGGCGCGGTTCTTCTGAACGTTATCCCACGGGAACACCTGGCCGTTCATGGCCACATACACCCCCGCCGGCAAGACCTGCGCCACGCCGCAGGCAAACCCCAGGTTGAACAGCGCGTCCGAATTGGCGATCTCGTAGGGGATCATGGCGCCGGTCAGGATGATGGTCTGGCCAAGATTCGCCGCGCCCAGCACCGCCGCGGTTTCGCGCATGGTATCGGTGCCGTGGATGATGACGATCGCCTTCTCCGGCGCCGCCTGGCAGGCGGCCAGCACGCGCTGGCGGTCGGCGTCCTGCATGTCGAGCGAATCCAGCAGGGGCAGCACGTCGAGGGCGACGGGCACCGTCATGCGGCTGCGCTTGATCACCTCAGGCAAATGGCTGTCGGAAAAGCCGAGCACGCCGTTCAGTTCGTTGTAGTGCTTGTCGAAAGTGCCGCCGGTGGCGATGAGTCGGAGAGTCATGTTCGTTTAATGTATGTTTATCAAGGCGAAGAAAAAAGCCCGCTCATGATAGCCGCAAACGGGTATGTATCCGTGTGTGACTGCGCTAGAATCGTCCGGATCGGATGAGTACACTGATCCTCTTTTCTTCGTAGCCATCTTCGTAGCCATATACCAGATGAAAGCTGTCGCACCAGGAACCGTTATTTTCCACCGCCATCGGGGCTATGGCGTGATCACCCACGTCAACCTCCTGACGGGCTGGATTTCGGCGCGTTTCGGGAGCGAGTCGCGCACCCTGGACCTGAACCTGTCGAGCGACGAGGTACAGCACGCCGACGGCGAGCCCATCCTGTTCCGCCGCACGCCGCCGGACCGCATGCCGCATGCGCGCCTGATGGCCGTGGTGCGCGCGCTGCACCAGGCCGGCTACCAGAAGCTGTATCTGTATTCCTGGCCCAAGCCCTCGGGCCTGCACTGGCGCTGGCATTTGTTCACCGGTCCGCGCAACTGGATGCAGCGCTCCTGGCGCGAGGGCTGGTATGGATCGGGGGCCGATTACAACGGCAATCCGGTGATGGGCTGGGGCGACCAGCCGGGAGCGAGCACGGAGGAGCTGATCCATGCGCTGGCCAAATTCGACCCGGAAGGTCTGGCGCAGGCGCTGGGACGGGACGAGGACCACACGGCCTGGTTCGCGCAGGCTTGCGAGCTGCTGCTGCCGGGCTACATGTACAGCCTGAACATGGAGCCGCCCGCGAGCGGCGGACTGGTCGAGGCGCCGCCGGTGCCTGTGGTGCCGGTGAGGGCGGGGCTCAAGGCCTATGCCGGGCCGGATATCGGCTGGCCGCCGGGGTGGGCCGGGCTGTGGAAGGGGACGCATGTCATGCCGGCGCGCAAGGTCAATTTGACGGGGGAGCCGAGTTTCGATAGTGATGGTGCGGTGACGCGCTGACACGACGCGGCGAACTTGGGTCCCCGCCTTCGCGGGGATGACGATTTTCTGCTAGGTGAAATTATCCCGGACAGCAGTGCGCCTTCGCGGGAAGTCGTAGGCGCCGGTGGCGCGTATGACGAGCTAACGGTTAAAATTTGCGCCTGGCAGCACAAATATTGCTAATTCTGCTACAAACCCTCTGCAAAGGCAGAGGTATCGCTTATCCCGGACAGCAGTGCGCCTGCGCGGGGAGTCATTGCCGCCAGTGGCGGGAATGACGTTCTGAAGCTGGCACTTAGAACACCGGTACACTGTTACAGACTCTGCCTTAGCACGTCATCCCCGCGCAGGCGGGGACCCAAGTTTGCCCACAAACCCATTACGTCCTTTTGCCCACCGCCTCCGGATTCAAAATATTATCCGGCTCCCCCCGCGCAAACTTCAGCACATTCTCGAACGCGATCTGGAAATAGATCTCGTAGCTATCCTTCTCCACATACCCCAGGTGCGGCGTCGCCAGCACCGTCGGGATCCGCAGCAGCTCCGCATCCGCCGCCAGCGGCTCGCTGGTAAACACGTCCAGCGCCGCCTGCCCCGGCCTTCCCTTGCGCAGCGCCGCTTCCAGCGTCCCCTCCGCCACCAGCTCGGCCCGGCTCGTATTCACGAACAAGGCATCCGGCTTCATGCGCGCGAAATCCTCGGCCGTGACGATCCCGCGCGTGCCTTCCGCCAGCCGCAGGTGCAGGCTCAGCACGTCCGCGGCCTCGAACAAGGCGTCGCGCGACGCCGCCGCTTCGACGCCGTCGGCCACCGCCGCTTGCCGGCTGTTCTCGCTGCCCCATACGAGCACGCGCATGCCGAAGGCGCGTCCATAGCCCGCCACCAGCTTGCCGATCTTGCCGTAGCCCCACAGCCCCAGCACCCGTCCGCGCAGCGAACGGCCCAGGCCGTTGAGCTGGGGATTGACCGAGGCCGTCTGCCACAGGCCGTCCTTCAGGTTGTTCGCATAGGGCACGATCTTGCGGCTGGCCGCCATCACCAGCGCCCAGGTCAGCTCGGCCGGCGCCACAGGCGAGCCGATGCCCTCGGCGATGGCGATGCCGTGCTCGCTGGCCGCCGCCACGTCGATGTGCCCGCTGACCTTGCCGGTCTGCGAGATCAGCTTCAGATTCGGCAGCTTGGCCAGCAGGGCGCGCGGCAGGACGGTGCGCTCCCGGATCAGCACCAGGGCGTCGAAAGGCGCCAGGCGAATGGCCAGCTGGCCCAGCCCCTTGGCCGAGTTGGTAAAGACCTTGACCTCGTGCCCGTCGAGCAGGCGGAAGCAGTCGAGGCCGCGCACGGCGTCCTGGTAATCGTCGAGAATCGCAATTTTCATGGGTGTTGTCAGATTGGAATGAATCGCTCGTAAAGAAATAACACGATATGCCGGATGCTCAAATAGCCTACTACATTACTGGGGAAATATTCCTACTTTTTTGTAGTGAAAGAACCCGAATCTGCAGTGGGCGGGTGTACAATCGATCGGAACTTGAGGGTTTGACATGCTACGCGCATGTCCCCAGCAGCACCGTTCCCAGCCTTGCCAGAGGCTGTCGACACGACCGCCGTACCGCCGCCGTTCGCCATTGCTTTCGCATGGACGCTTCCGCAGCCGGCCAGACGACGATCCTGCCGTGCCGGGACAGAAAGCATTCTTAATTGGCATTGGAGGTACCTATGAACCAGCCCGTGATGGGCGGCGTCGCCGCACTGAACGTTCCAGCTTACATCAAACACCAAAAGCTCATCAATTGGGTAGCGGACATCGCCGCCCTGACGAAGCCTGACGCCATCTACTGGTGCGACGGCTCGGAAGAAGAGTACGACCGCCTGTGCGCACAGATGGTCGAAGCCGGCACGATGAAGAAGCTCAACCCGGCCAAGCGTCCGAATTCCTACCTCGCCTGGTCCGACCCGTCGGACGTGGCGCGCGTCGAAGACCGTACCTATATCTGCTCGGCCACCAAGGAACAGGCCGGCCCGACCAACAACTGGACCGACCCGGCCGAGATGCGCCGCACCCTGAACGGCCTGTTCGACGGCTGCATGGCCGGCCGCACCCTGTACGTGGTGCCGTTCTCGATGGGTCCGCTCGGTTCGCCGATCGCCCACATCGGCGTCGAACTGTCCGACTCGCCCTATGTCGCCGTCAACATGCGCATCATGACGCGCATGGGCAAGGCCGTGTACGACGTGCTGGGCCAGGACGGCGAGTTCGTGCCTTGCGTGCACACCGTCGGCATGCCGCTGGCTTCCGGCCAGAAGGATGTGCCGTGGCCATGCAACCCGACCAAGTACATCGTCCACTATCCGGAAACCCGCGAGATCTGGTCCTTCGGTTCGGGCTACGGCGGCAACGCCCTGCTAGGCAAGAAGTGCTTCGCGCTGCGCATCGCCTCGAACATGGGCTACCAGGAAGCGCAGGCGGGCGGCACCGGCTGGCTGGCCGAGCACATGCTGATCCTGGGCGTCGAATCGCCCAAGGGCGAGAAGAAATACGTCGCCGCCGCCTTCCCTTCGGCCTGCGGCAAGACCAATTTCGCCATGCTGATCCCGCCGAAGACCTTCGACGGCTGGAAAGTCACCACCATCGGCGACGACATCGCCTGGATCAAGCCGGGCCAGGACGGCCAGCTGTACGCGATCAACCCGGAAGCCGGCTACTTCGGCGTGGCCCCGGGCACCAACGACAAGACCAACCCGAACTGCATGGCCTCGTTGCGCGAGAACGTCATCTTCACCAATGTGGCGCTGACCGACGACGGCGACGTGTGGTGGGAAGGCATGACCAAGGAAGCCCCGGCCCACCTGGTCGACTGGCAGGGCAAGGACTGGACCCCGGCGTCCGGCACCAAGGCCGCCCACCCGAACGCGCGCTTCACCGTCGCCGCGACCCAGAACCCGGTGATCGACCCGGCCTGGGACGATCCGGCCGGCGTGCCGATCTCGGCCTTCATCTTCGGCGGCCGCCGCTCGACCACGGTGCCGCTGGTGACCGAGGCCAATAACTGGGTGGAAGGCGTGTACATGGCCGCGACCATGGGCTCGGAAACCACCGCCGCCGCCGCCGGCCAGATGGGCATCGTGCGCCGCGATCCGTTCGCGATGCTGCCCTTCATCGGCTACAACATGAGCGACTACTTCCAGCACTGGCTGGACCTGGGCAAGAAAATCGAAGCCAAGGGCACCGCACCGAAGATCTACTGCGTCAACTGGTTCCGTACCGACGACGCCGGCAAGTTCGTGTGGCCGGGCTATGGCGACAACATGCGCGTGCTGAAGTGGGTGCTGGACCGCGCCGAAGGCGGCGCCAGCGGCGGCCAGTCGCACCTGTTCGGCACCTCGCCGAACTACGGCGACCTGAACTGGGACGGCCTGGACTTCACCGAGCAGCAGTTCACCCAGATCACCTCGATCGACAAGGACGCCTGGCGTGAAGAGCTCAAGCTGCACAGCGAGCTGTTCGAGAAGCTGGCCTACCACCTGCCGCAAGAGCTGGTGGACACCAAGGCCAAGCTGGAGAAACATCTGGCCGCGTAAGTTGGCCGAGTGGGGGAGGCCGCCTGCGGGCGGCACATAAAAAAGAACAGGGGCGATGCCGGTGGCGTCGCCCCTGTTTTATTTGTGGCCGTCGAACTGCCGCTGCAACAGCCGTGCGCCCATGCCCTAAGCACGTCATCCCGGCGAAGGCCGGGATCCAAGTGTGTGTGCGTCATCGTCAAAGTGCGAATGAACCGTGACGCGACGAACTTGGGCTCCGGCCTTC
>NZ_JBAMDH010000066.1:0-13342 GCF_036961685.1 Massilia sp. DD77 | reverse complement strand
GGCAGCCGGAACATGCGTTGACGGATTGCAGGCAAGTTGGCCGGAACAATGCCAGTGGCATTGTTCCGCCCAGGTCAACCAGCTTTTGCACATCGCACCGCCAGTTAAACACCCAGCGTTTCGCTGACCTGATAATGCGATTCAGCTGATACTCACCGCACCGCAATCAGATTGTCGAACATCTCTTCCGCCGCATCCGCAATCCGATCCAGGCTGGCCTCTCTCAGCGCATAGGTGTCCACCCGCGTTTCACTGCGCAACCCGGCCCAGTGCAGCAGCTCCTGGCAGGCATCCGGATGATCGAACAATCCATGCAGGTAGGTGCCCAGCACCTGCCCATCCTTCGACAGCGCTCCTTCGCCACGTCCGTCGATCAGGAAGGCCGGCGTCTCCAATGCCTGTCCTTCAGACACGCCCATGTGAATCTCGTACCCATCCACGCGCGCATCGCGGCGCGTCCCGAAAGCGCAGACACCGCTCACTTGCGCCAGCCGCTTTTCAGCCGCCAGCGTGGTACCGATATCGAATAGTCCCAAGCCCTCGGACACCCCGGCCGTTCCCTCGACGCCGTGCGGATCGGCCACCGACCGCCCCAGCATCTGGAACCCGCCGCAAACGCCGATCACCTTGCCGCCATAGCGCAGGTGCCGCACCAATTGCGCCGGCCAGCCCTGCTGCCGCAGCCACGCCAGGTCGCTGCGCGTATTCTTGCTTCCCGGCAGAACGATCAGATCCGCCCCAGGAATCGCTTCGCCTTCGCGCACAAAGCGCACATCCACTTCCGGATGCGCGCGCAGCGCATCGAAATCGGTGTGGTTGCTCATGCGCGGCAGGCTAGGCACCACCACGCGGAATTGTCCGCGCCCCGACTGCGCCGGCTGCACGGCATCTTCCGCATCCAGGTACAAGCCGTGCAGGTAGGGCAGCACACCCAGCACCGGCTTACCGGTCTTCTCCTCCAGCCATTCCAGGCCAGGTTCGAGCAGGGAGATATCGCCGCGGAAGCGGTTGATGACGAAGCCGACGATGCGCCGGCGCTCCGACTCAGACAGGCAGGACAGGGTGCCGACTAGATGGGCGAACACGCCGCCGCGGTCGATGTCCGCCACCAGGATGACGGGACAGTCGACCGCTTCGGCAAATCCCATGTTGGCGATGTCGCGGTCGCGCAGGTTGATCTCCGCCGGGCTACCCGCGCCTTCCACGATGACCGCGTCGTACTGGGCCGACAGGCGCCGGTGCGATTCCAGTACGGCCGCCATTGCGACCGTCTTGTACTGGTGGTAGTCGCGTGCGTTCATCTCCGCACGCACCCGGCCATGGATGATGACCTGGGCGCCGACGTCGCTCGAAGGCTTGAGCAGCACAGGATTCATGTCGGTATGCGGTTCGACACCGGCGGCGATCGCCTGCAGCGCCTGCGCCCGGCCGATCTCGCCGCCGTCGCGCGTCACTGCGCTATTGAGCGCCATGTTCTGCGGCTTGAACGGGGCCACCCGGCAGCCGCGCCGCTTGAGCAGGCGACAGATCGCCGCCACCAGCGTGCTCTTGCCGGCATCCGAGGTCGTCCCCTGCACCATCAGGGTCTGGTAGGGGAAGGGCTTCATGGCGTGCGGTGCCGGCGCGCCAGCTCGAGTTTCTCGCATAGCGCCGCGGCGCCCTGGATCATGCGCGGTCCCGCGCGGTTGAGCAGGTCGCCGTCGAGCGTGAACAGGTTATCCCTGCGTACCGCGAGCATGGTCCGGTAAGGCTCCCACAGTCCGACGCCGCCATAGTTTTTTTCCGCCGTACCGATCACCGCTTCCGGGTCGGCCTGCAGCACGCTTTCGACCGTTACCATCGGCGCCACGACGTTCAGCTTGTCGAAGATATTCTCGCCGCCGCACAGGCGCAACGCATCCGTGACGATATGCTTGCCGCTCAAGGTGTACAGCGGCTTATCCCACACCTGGTAGAAGGTGCGGACCGTCGGCCGGTTCGCAAAGCGCGCGCGCAGGCTGGCGAGCTGTTGACGTAACTGGGCGGCGGATGCTTTCGCTTCCACCTCGGTACCCATCAGCTGCCCAAGCCGCAGCAGATTGTCGGGAATGTTTTCCAGGGTCTGCGGATCGCTCTGGAACACCGGTACGCCAAGCTGCTTGACCATCTCGATTTGCCGCTCGGAGCTGTTGTGCATCCACGCCACGATGAGGTCCGGCTTCAGGGCGATGATGCGCTCGAGGTCCACCTCGCGGTTCGAGCCGATGCGCGGAATGCTTTTCGCCGCCTCCGGATAGTCGCTGTAGGTCACCGCGCCGACAATGCGCTTGCCGCCGCCGGCCGAGAACAGCATCTCCGTGACGTGGGGCGCCATCGAGATCACGCGCTCGGCCGGCTTGGCGACCGTGACCGGCCTGCCCGCATCGTCCTTGACCGTCACCGCGGCCTGGGCCTGCACCGCCAGCACGCAGGCGAGCAGCATCGTCTTCCTCATCGTTTGCTCCATTCGAATAATGCCTGGTTAAGCCGCCTCCAGCCTTCTTCGCCAGGCGGCAGGCCGAGGCGGACACCGCGTGCGGCGTCGCGGAACAAACGGCACCAGATGCCGCGGTTCGCCAGGTGTTCGTGAAACGCTTCGGGTTCGGCCTCTGCCCACCATTGAAACAAAGGCGTGCCCGCCGGAGCAATGCGGTGCGCCTGCAGCAATGCATGCATGCGCTCCCCCGACTGCGCAAGCTGCCGCTGCGTCTTCCGCTGCCAGTCCATGTCGCGCAGCGCGCGCAATGCAATCTCCTGCGCCGGACCGCTGACCGCCCAAGGCCCGAGCAGGTCAGCCAGTTCGTCCAGCAGCGTCTCATGCGCCGCGACGAATCCCAGGCGCAAGCCGGCCAGCCCGAAGAACTTGCCCACCGAGCGCAGGACGATCAGGCCAGGCTCCCCCGCATGCGGTGCAACGCTGAGCGACGGTGCGGTGTCGCCAAAGGCCTCGTCCACCACCAGCCAGCCGCCGCGCGCACGCAGCCGCGCGGCCCAGTCCAGCAAACGCCCCGGCGGCACCGTCTCGCCAGTCGGGTTGTTGGGATTGACGACCACCACCACGTCGCTCTCGTCGACAGCCTGTTCCAGGCCGGCGTAGGGGACCAGCCGGCGCGCATGGCCATGCAGGTTCCATTGATGGGCGTGTTCCGCATACGAGGGCGCCGATACCGTCACCCGTGACGGCCGCCGCAGGCGCGGCAAGGCCTGGATCGCGGCCTGGGTCCCGGCAACCGGCAGCAGGCGCGGCGCACGGTAGTAGGAGCAGGCCGCGTCGAGCAGGCGCGCGTCCGGTTCCGGCAGCCGATGCCAGGCTTCGGGCGACAGCGCCGGTACGGGATAGCCATGAGGATTGATGCCCGTCGACAGGTCGATCCAGTCGCTGCGCCCGTAGCGGCGCGCGGCATCGCGCAGATTGCCGCCATGTTCAAGCATGGGCGCCTCCGATCGAGAGCAGCAGGGCCGCCGCGCATACCGCGCCAGCCCACAGCAAGGTCGTCCTGAGCACCAGCCGCCATGCCCGCAGGATGTCGGCGGGCGCCGCCGCCGGCCCTGCGCCGAGCGGCGGACGATGTTCGACTTCGCCGTCATAGATCGCCGCGCCGCCGAGCGAAATACCGAGCGCGCCCGCGCCGCTGGCCATGACCGGGCCGGCGTTGGGGCTGCTCCATGCCGGCGCCTGGGTACGCCAGCAGCGCCAGGCGCGCGAGCGTTCCGTGCCGGCCAGCAGCACATAGGACAGCGCGGTCAGGCGTGCCGGCAGGTAGTTCAGGAGGTCGTCGGCACGCGCGGCGCAGCGGCCGAACAGGGTGTAGCGCTCGTTGCGGTAGCCCCACATCGCATCCAGCGTGTTCGCCAGCCGGAACAGCACGGCCCCGGGGCCGCCGGCGACCGCAAACCAGAACAGGGTGCCGAACACGGCGTCATTGCCGTTTTCCAGCAGGGATTCGGCGCTGGCCTTGGCCAGGTCGCCTTCGCCGGCGTCCGCGGTATCGCGGCTGACGATGCGCGCAGTGAGCATGCGCGCCCGGGCCAGGTCGCCCTCGCGCAGCGCCGTGTAGATCGGCAGCGTGTGGTCGCGCAGGCTGCGCAGCCCGATGCAGAGGTAGAGCAGCACGGCGTGCAGCCAGAGCCCGGCGGGTTCAAGCATCAGCCAGGAAACGGCGCTCAGCGGCAGCACCGCCAGCATCCAGGCGGCGGCGCCGCGCCCGAAGCGTGCGTTAGCGCGGTTCAGGCGCCGCTCCAGCCAGCCGGCCAGGCGCCCGAACCCGACCAGCGGATGCCAGCGCCGTGCTTCGCCCAGCAACAGGTCGAGCACGATGCCCGCCACGAGGAGCAGGGCCAGCGCCGGCGCTGAGAGACCGGTCAGCACCATGCCCCTTTCAGCACCAGCGGCAGCCCCGCGGCGACGAAGACCGCCCGCTGCGCGCGCGCGGCGATCGCCTGGTTCAGGCGCCCCGCCTCGTCCACGAAGCTGCGCGACACCGCGCCCCAGGGCACGATGCCCATGCCGACCTCGTTCGAGACGAATACCACTTCCCCCGCCAGTCCCGCATCCAGCGCCTCCAGTAGCGCGGCGCGCTCCTGATGGAAGCGCGGCGGCAGCGCGACTTCGCCCACCTCGGGATAGTCGCGGCCATCCGAAAACATCAGGTTGCTGAGCCACAGCGTCAGGCAGTCGACGAGCACCAGCCGCTGCGGCGCGCACCATGTGCGCAGCACTCCGGCCAGCGCCAGCTCTTCCTCGACGGTCTGCCAATGCGCGGGACGCCGCGCGCGATGGTGGTCAATCCGCGCGGCCATTTCGCCATCGCCGGCGCGCGACGTGGCCACATAGACAACGTCCTTGCCGGACGCCCGCGCCAGCCCTTCGGCGAAAGCGCTCTTGCCCGAGCGTGCGCCGCCGAATACCAGGGTCGCGCTCACCGGGCCGCACCCAGGAACAGCGCGGCCGCGGCTTCCGGGTTGGATGGGAAGTAGGCGTGGAAGTAGGAGGCCGTCAGTGTACCGAGCCGGTAGATGGCCTCGCCCTGGGCGCCGCCGTTCTGCTTGATCGTGTGGCCTTGCGGCTGCAGGCTCGAATCCATGAGCGAATAATGGAAGGTATGGCCGCGCAGCTCGCCCTGGGCGGTCGGCATCGCATGCAGTCCCAGTCCGCTCACGCGCGGCTGCATCACCACTTCACCCTGCACCAGGCCGGCCATTTGCCAGCGCTGCCCCTGCTTGTCGGTGAGGCCGTCGGCGATCGCCATCATGCCGCCGCATTCGGCGACGATCGGCACGCCGCGCGCATGGGCGTCACGGATCGACGCCCGCCATTGCGTTGCCGCTTCCAGCGCGGGACCATGCAGCTCCGGATAGCCTCCCGGCAGGTAGATCGCATCGGCATCCGGCGGCACCGGCTCGTCGTCCATCGGCGCAAAGTACACGAGGCGCGCGCCCATCTGTTGCAGCAGCTCGGCATTGGCCGGGTAGACGAACACGAAGGCCGGGTCGCGCGCGATGGCGATGGTGCGGCCGGCCAGCGGCTGCGCGGGCGTCACCACTTGCGCAGGCGAAGGTGGCAGGATGGGCAGCGCCTCCCAGGCCGCGTCGTCGAGGTCGATCTGCTCGGCCACGGCGTCGAGCATCTCTTCCACCTTGGGGAGCTCGCCCGGCACGACAAGGCCCAGGTGGCGTTCCGGCAGCTTTTTCTCCTGACGCGGCAAAGAACCGATCAGCGGAATGTCGCGCAGCGAAGCCTTCACCATGGCCGCATGACCAGGACTGGCGATCCGGTTGGCAAGCACGCCGGCCAGCTGTACCGGGCCGTAGTCGCGCAGCCCTTGCGCCACCGCGCCCGCGGTTTGCGCCATGGCCGAGGCGTCGAGCACGGCCAGCACCGGAATATTGAATTCGCGCGCCAGGTCGGCCGCCGAGGGTGTGCCGTCGTACAAGCCCATCACGCCTTCGACCAGGATGGCGTCCGCCTCGCGCGCCGCCTCGCCCAGCCGGCGGCGGCACTCGTCCAGGCCGACCATCCACAGGTCGAGGTTGTAAACGGGCGAACCGCAGGCGCGTTCCAGCAGCAGCGGATCGATGAAGTCGGGGCCGCACTTGAAGACGCGCACCCGCTTGCCCATGCGCACCAGGCGCCGCGCCAGCGCGGCAGTGACCGTCGTCTTGCCCTGGCCGGAGGCCATTGCGGCCACCAGCACGACACGTGCTCCAGCGCGTGCTCCATGATGCTCGTCCATGATCACCACTCCGTGCCGGCTTGCGCCGCGATGCCCGCCTTGAAGGCGTGCTTGACCACATTCATCTCGGTGACGGTATCGGCGGCCTCCACCAGCTCGGGCGGGGCGCCGCGACCGGTCACCACCACGTGCTGCATCGCCGGCCGGTCGAGCAGGTCGGCGATCACGGTGTGGACGTCGAGGTAGCGGTACTTCAGTGCGATATTCAATTCGTCCAGCACCACCATGCCATAAGCCGGGTCGGACAGGAAGCGCCTGGCCTGTTCCCAGGCCTCGTTCGCCTTGGCGATGTCGCGCTCGCGGTCCTGGGTTTCCCAGGTATAGCCTTCGCCCATCGCATGGAAGCTCACCTCATCGGGAAAACGGCGCAGGAAGATCTCCTCGCCGGTCGACATGGCGCCCTTGATGAACTGGACCACGCCGACCTTCATGCCATGGCCGAGCGCGCGCGCCACCATGCCGAAGCCGCTCGAGCTCTTGCCCTTGCCGTTGCCGGTATTGACGATGAGGATGCCGATTTCCTTGTCGGCCGCCGCGATCTTGGCATCGATGACCGCTTTCTTGCGCTCCATGCGCACGCGGTGGCGCTCGTTCAGTGCTGCGATCTCGTCCGGGCTCATGTCGTTCATCTGCTTTTCTCGATAGGAATGAAAATGCGGCGGCCGCCATGCTCGAGCATCTCGATCGGATGGCCGAGGTAGTCGCTCAGCAGCGCGGGCTGCATGGCCGCGTCGACGCTGCCGGCCTGCCAGCGCCCGTCGCCCATGAGCAGCAGCGCGTGGCTGGAGATGCGGTGCGCCAGGTTGAGGTCGTGGCCGATCATGACCACGGTCTTGCCTTGCTCCGCACACAGGCGGGACAGCAGGGCCATGGTGCTGACCTGGTGCGCCAGGTCGAGTGCGTTGGCCGGCTCGTCGAGCAGCAGCAAGGGCGTTTCCTGCGCCAGCATGGCCGCGATGGCCACACGCTGGCGCTCGCCGCCGGACAGGGTGCGCACGTCGCGCGCCGCCAGGTCGGCCACCTCCATCGCTTCCAGGGCCTGCATGGCCGCGTGGTGGTCGTCGCTGCCTTCCCAGTAGCGGCTGGCGTGGTAGGGATGGCGGGCAGACAGCACGGTTTCGAGCACGCTGTAGGCAAAGGCGTCGTGGCGCGACTGGGCCAGGAAAGCGCGTTCGCGCGCCAGTTCGGCAGGCTCCCAGCTGGAGAGTTCGCGGCCGCGGACGCTGACCGTGCCGGCGTCCGCGCGGTGCAGCCCGGCCAGGGTGCGCAGCAAGGTGCTCTTGCCGGCGCCGTTGCGGCCGATGATGCTCCAGCATTCGCCCGGTGCGACGCGCCAGTCCAGCTTGCGCACCAGGGTACGGCTGCCTGCCTGCAGGAGAAGGTCGTGGGTCTGGAGCATGGTCACTTCCTGAGCCGGTGAAGCTGGTAGAGGAACACCGGCGCGCCGATGAGCGCCGTGATGGCGCCTACCGGCAGCTGCTGCGGCGCCAGCACGGTGCGCGCGAGGGTGTCGCACAGCACCAGGAAGCTGCCGCCGGCCAATACCGCCGCCGGGATGAGAATGCGGTGGTCGGGCCCGAAGGCGAAGCGGCAGGCGTGGGGAATGATCAGGCCGACGAAGCCCACCGAGCCGGCGCTGGTGACCGCGCTGGCGGTCAGCAGGCCGGAGACGAAGAACAGGCCCTTGCGCAGGGCGCCCACGCGCACGCCCAGGGTCGACGCCGCTCCGGCATGCAGGGCGACCACGTTCATGGCGCGCGCGCTGCGCATGGCGTAGACCAGGGCGCCGCCCAGCACCAGCCAGGGCGTCAGGCGCAGCGGTGCGCCGGCCAGGTCGCCAATCAGCCAGAACACCATGCTGCGCAGGCGTCCTTCCGGCGCGATGGACAGCATCAGGGTGACCAGGGCGCCGCACAAGGCCGACAGGATGACACCGGTCAGCAGCAGCATCGAGGCGCCGCCCTCGGCCGCCAGGCCGCCGCGCAGGTCGCGCCGGGCCAGCAAATACAGCAGCATCGACACGGCGACCGCGCCCAGCAGCGCCGCGCCGTCGACCACGACGGCCGCGCACATCAGCATCAGCGCCGCCAGCGCGCCCACCGCCGCGCCCGACGAGATGCCGAGTACGTAGGGGTCGGCCAGCGGGTTGCGCAGCAGGGCCTGCATCATGACCCCCGCCAGGGCCAGGGCGCCGCCGGTCACGAAGGCGGTCAGGGCGCGCCCGGCGCGCAGTTCCAGCAGCGAGGCCGGCAGGGACTCGGCGCGGCCGTCCGCCAGCTGGCGCAGCGCGTCGGGCAGCTCCGCCAGCGGCACCCGGATCGACCCGGTCATGCCGGCGAACAGGAGGCTGGCGATGGCGCCCGCCATCAGGACGGCGATGATGAGCAGGGCGCGCTGGCGCGGCGGACGGATCGGTGGATGCATGCTTGCTTGGTCTCGTATCGAAGTCCCCGTCAGCGCATGCCGTAGCGCAGGGCCGCGAACCAGGTGCGGCCACTGGTGCCGTAGTATCGCGCCACTTCGTACTGCTTGTCCGCGACGTTGTTGAGCCTGACCAGCAGCGACAGTTCGGGGGTGAATTGCCACGTAGTGTACAGGTTGAGCAGGCCGTAGCCACCCAGGGGGCGCAGGTTGGCCGCGTCGTCGAAGCGGCCGCCGGACAGTTGCCATTCGGCGCCGGCCTTCAGCGTACCGGCCGTGTAGTCGGCCGCGAGGCTGGCGTGGCGTTTCGCGCGGCGCGCCAGGCGCTTGCCGGTGGTCTCGTCGCGCGGATCCTGCCAGTCGACGCTGCCGCGCAGATTAAGGCCGGCAAGGCGCGTGCTGCCGCCAACACTCACACCTTCCAGCAGGGCCTCGTTGACGTTGTAGGCGCAGCTGCCGGGACGGTCCGGGCAGGGCGTGGCCGAGACGATCATGTCGCTCAGGCGGTTGCGGTAGTAGCGCGCGTCCAGGTCGACCAGCCTGCCGTCGTAGCGCAGGCCCAGTTCGTGGTTGCGGCCTTTCTCCGGCTTGTTGGTCGGCAGGCCGTAGCCCGGGTAGTACAGTTCGTTGAAGGTCGGCGCCCGGAAGCTGGTGCCGACGCTGGCGCTGGCGCGCAGGCCCTTGCCGAAGTCGTAGCCGTAGCCGGCCGCGCCCGTATTGCTGGTGCCGTACACGGAGGAGCGGTCGTGGCGCGCGCTCGCATCAAACAGGTGGCTGCCGCGCTTGGCCGAGTAGGCGGCCGCATACGCGTTGGTGATGCGGCCGCGCCGCATGGCCTCGACTTCTTCCTTGCGGTGGCTGTAGATCAGCTGCAGGGTGTCCGGGCCCAGGGCGATGGCATTGTGCCAGCTGAACTCGTCCTGCTCGGTGTCGATCTGGCTGCTTCCCGACGGCGCGGCGCTGCTGAAGCTGCCCTGCTTGTCGTCCGAGCGCGCGGCCTGCACGGTGCTGCGCCAGTTGGGCAGGAGCTGGTTGCTCATGAAGAGCGCGACGGTGTTCAGGTCCTGGTCGCTGTGGGTGTCGAAGCCGCCGGCGCCGCTGTCGTACTGGGCGCGCAGGCGGCTGGCCAGGAACTGGGCGCCGATCTCATGGCCGGGCGCCAAGGTATAGGCGACGCGGCCGTTGAGGTTGCGGCGGCGGTAGCCGTCTTCGTCCGGGTTGAAGCCGAAGGCGCCGGGACGGGTGGCGGAGAAGCCGTCCGACTCCTCGTATCCTGCACCGAAGGCGTAGCTGAACGCGCGCGCACCGGCGGTCGCGCCATGGATGCCGGCGTCCGCCGTGCGGGTAGCATTGCTGCCCGCGCCGATCGAGGTGCTCGCGACCGGGCTGCCTTCGCCCTTGCGGGTGAAGATCTGGATCACGCCGCCGATGGCGTCGGCGCCGTACAAGGTGCTGAGCGGACCGTAGACGATCTCGATGCGCTCGATGGCGCCCAGCGGCACGGCGTTCCAGCTCGCCGCGCCGGTAGTCGAGGAGCCGACGCGCACACCGTCGAGCAGGACCACGACCTGATTGCTGTTGGCGCCGCGCAGGAACACGCTAGTGGCGGCGCCTGCGCTGCCGTTACGGGTGATCTCGACGCCGCGCTGGCGCTGCAGGATGTCGGCCACCGAGCCGGCGCCGGAGCGCGCGATCTCTTCGGCGTGGATGACGGTGGTGTCGGCGATGACGTCGGCCGCCTGCTGCGGCGTACGGGTGGCGGTGACGACGACGGTGTCGAAGGCGGGAGCGTCGGCGAAAGCGGAAGACGAAAGAATGGCGAGCGCAAACGACACCGGGGCCGCTTGCCGTGTTACAGGAAAGTTCATGAACAGTTTCTATCAATGGACAACCAGCCGACGTCCCCGTAGGCCAGATTGAACAGGAACGCGCAGGCGCGCTCCCACCTTTTGGCCGGTATCCGGGCTGGCAAGTGTGGCCGTCAGACCTTCCCATGCGAATGCACAGTGGTCGAGGAAGACGGTTTGCCGCTTGAAGGCGGCACTTGCTTACCGTTGCGGGGGCAGCACACGTTGGCCTTGCAGAAGGCTTCGTGTTTCCCGTTTAACTGCGCCTGTGGACACAGGCGCGAGCACCAAAACGGCGCAATTATACGGCGTTGTCAGTCTTTCAGCACGAGCAGCTCGCCGTAGCCGATGTGGTGGGCAGCCTGGGCGGCGCGTAGCGCGGCCTCTTCGATACCGCCGCCCTGATGCAGCGACGCCAGCAAGCGGATCGTCCCGGCGTGGCAGATGATGAGGGCCTGTTCGAGGCCGGCGGCGCGGAGCTCGCCAAGGAAGGCTGCCACACGCCCGGCCACGTCCAGGACGCTTTCGCCGCCGCCCGGGCGGTAGTGGAGCAGGTCGGCGCTCCAGGCGTCGACTTCGGCGCGCGGAATGTCGTCCCAGCTGCGCATCTCCCAGGCGCCGAAATGCATTTCGGCCAGGCGGGCGTCGAATACGGGCGCGTGAGCGAGGCGGCGGGCCAGGGCGGCGCAACGCCGGAGCGGGCTGGAAAAGACGGGCAGCTCGTGCAGACCTTGCCGCGACAGCGCCTCGAGCGTGGCGGCGACGCCGGCTTCAGTGGGCGGCAAATCCGAGCCGCCGTAGCAGATTCCGGGCAGCGTCTCGGGCTGCGGATGGCGCGCCAGGTAGAGCCGCATGCTCAGGCCAGCGCCCCCTGGCCGAGGGTGGCCAGGATGGCGAGATAGATCGCCACTTCGGACAGTTGCTGGACGGCGCCCAGGCAATCACCCGTGTAGCCGCCGAGGCGGCGTGCGAACTTGCGGGCCAGCCAGAGCGCGGTGAGGCCCGCGGCCAGCACGGCGCCCGCGCAAGCGGCCACGCCGAGTGCGCCTTGCAGCACGAGCGCGGCGGCGGGAAGGATCACGGTGACTGCGGCAATCGCGAATTCGGCGCCGCTCATGCGTTCGGCGAGCGGTTTGGCCTTGCCCTCGGCGCGCGCATACTCCATGGTCCAGATCAGCGAGGTCGCGGCCAGGCGCGACAGCGGATGCGCCAGCAGCAGTGCGGCGTTGGCGCTGGACGGCGGCAGCATGGCCAGCGCCGTGCACTTTGCGATCAGCATGCACACGACGCCGATCGCACCATAGGCGCCGACGCGCGAATCCTTCATGATTTCCAGCGCGCGCTCGCGCGTCATGCCGCCGCCCAGGCCATCGCAGGTGTCGGCGAAGCCGTCTTCGTGGAAGGCGCCGGTAAGGTAGATCGTCGCCGCGGTGGACAACACAGCCGCTACCGGTGCCGGCAGGACCAGGGCCGCCGCGGCGTACACCGCCGCCGCGATGGCGCCGACCACCAGCCCGACCAGCGGGAAGTAGCGCGAGGCGTGGTTCAGCCACGCGGCGTCGAAGCCGACCCAGCGCGGGATCGGCAGGCGCGTGAAGAACTGCAGGGCGACGAAAAACAGGCGCAGCTGGTGCATTTACGCCGAGCGCTCGCTGACCTGGGCCGAGGCGAAGGTCGCCATCTGGTTCAGGAAATTGGCGGCCGCATGCAGCAGTGGCAGGGCGAGGGCGCTGCCGGTGCCTTCGCCCAGGCGCAGGCCCAGGTCGAGCAAGGGGCTGGCGCCGAGCTGCTCCAGCAACAGCGCATGTCCATGTTCACCCGAGCAGTGCGAGAACACGCAGTAGTCGAGGATGGCCGGCTGCAGGCGCGCGGCGACCAGCAGGGCGCTGGTGACGATGAAGCCGTCGATCAGCAGCACCTTGCGCAGCTCGGCCGCCTTGAGCATGGCGCCGGTCATCATCGCGATCTCGAAGCCGCCAAAGGTGGCCAGCACCGCGAGCGGATCCTTCGCCCCTTCATGCAGCGACACGGCGGCGCCGATGACCTGCTCCTTGCGCTGGACGCCTTCCGCCGACAGGCCGGTGCCCGCGCCAACGCAGCGCGACAGCGGCAGGCCGGTCAGCTTGTGCATGATCGCGGCGGCGGCCGTCGTGTTCCCGATGCCCATCTCGCCAAAGCCCACCACGTTGCCGGGCAGGTCGCGCACCAGGGCCATGCCGTGTTCGAGCGCGGTCGCGCATTCCTGCGGCGTCATCGCGGCTTCCCTGGCAACGTTGCGGGTGCCGTTCGCCACCTTGCGGTCGAGCAGGCCGGGGCGCGGACCGAAAGCGTGGTTCACCCCCGCATCGACCACGTGCAGCGCGCAGCCGTTCTGGCGGGCGAACACATTGATGGCGGCGCCGTCGGCCAGGAAGTTCTCCACCATTTGCCAAGTCACGTCCTGCGGAAAGGCGGATACGCCTTCGGCTACCACCCCATGGTCGCCGGCGAACACGAGGATCGCGGGCTGGTCGATGCGCACGGCGGTCGAGCGCTGGATCAGACCAAGCTGGGCGGCCAGTGATTCCAGCCGGCCAAGGCTGCCGAGCGGCTTGGTCTTGTTATTGATGGCGTCGCTCAGTGCCTGCGCCAGGGCCGCATCATGAGTAGGGGAGATGGTTGGGATCTGCATGAATGGATCAGGTGGGTGGAAGGCGGCGGGTACGATAGCACAATCGCAAGCATTGCAACTGCGGCGCGGCTTTGCTATAGTCTCGCTCCCCGACGCGGACAGCGCTGCAAAGCGATCCAGACGAAAGGGTGAAATAAAAAGAAGTTGACGAC
>NZ_JBAMDH010000065.1:0-13541 GCF_036961685.1 Massilia sp. DD77 | reverse complement strand
ATACGATGTCGAAATGCTAATGTTAGCGTTTTTGTAGTATAGTCAAGATAGGCGGAGTGTGCGTACTCCGCCACAGCGCAGCACGGCCGTGCTGCCAAGTTATCCAGGAGTATTAGATGCATGTCGATCCGACGGCAGCGGTATCCGTGCCGTCCAACGATTTTTTCCTCGCCCGCCAGCCCATCCTCGGCCGTGACCAGCATCTGGTTGCCTTCGAGCTCTTGTTTCGCGCGGCCGGCGAAGACGACGACGCCAAGCTGACCGATGGCGCCGCGGCGACCGCCGCCGTCATTTCCCATGCTTCCCAGCTGGGCATGGAGCAGGTGGTGGGTGAGCAGCTGGCCTTCGTCAACGTCGACGAAGTGGTCCTGATGAGCGACTTCGTCCGTTTCCTGCCGGCCCACAAGGTCATTCTCGAGATCCTCGAGACGGTGCAGCCGTCCGAGAAGCTGCTGGCGCGCGTCGCCGAGCTCAAGGAACTGGGCTTCAAGTTCGCGGTCGACGATGTGATCGAGCACTCGGCCGAGCTCGATAAGCTGGTGGAGCTGGTCGACGTGATCAAGGTCGACGTCAAGGGCATGCCGCCCGAGGCGCTGGCGCGCCTGGCCGATTCGCTCAAGGGCACCGGCAAGAAGCTGCTGGCCGAGAAGGTCGAAACCCTGGATGAATTCCGCCTGTGCATGGAACTCGGTTTCGAATACTTCCAAGGCTATTACTTCGCGCGTCCGGTGATCCTGACCGGCAAGAAGATCACGCCGTCGGAGATGGGCATCCTGCGCCTGCTGGAGCTGGTCAATTCGAACGCCGACAGCCAGGCGATCGAATCGGCGGTCAAGCGCGACGCCCTGATCAGCCTGAACCTGCTGCGCCTGGTGAACAGCCGCGCCGCGCCGGGGCCGCAGATCGAGTCGCTGTCGCAGGCGCTGACCCAGCTCGGGCGGCGCCAGCTGTCGCGCTGGCTGCAGATCCTGGTCTACACCTCGGCCGGGGCCCAGGCCGACCTCGACTCACCCCTGCTGCAGCTGGCCACGACGCGCGGCAAGCTGCTCGAGATCATGACCCAGCACGTGCGTCCGGGCGACACGGCCAGCGCCGACCGCGCCTTCACGGTGGGCATCATGTCGCTGGCGGATGCGCTGTTCTCGGTGCCGATGGCGGACATTCTCGACAACGTCGAAGTGGCCCACGACGTGCGCGCGGCCTTGCTGGACCGGGAAGGGGATTTCGGCCTCATGCTGCACGTTGCCGAGTTGCTGGAGGCGGCCGATTGCGGGCGCAAGCTGGCGACGGCGCTGAGAAGGGTGGGATTGACGGTGGCCGAGATCCGGGAGATCGAGCTGGCGGCGTTTAATTGGGTGCGCGAGCTGACGCACGACGTGCACTAAGCGTTGCTGTAGTGGTTTGCTTGCAAGCTTGGGTCCCCGCCTTCGCGGGGATGACGGTTTTTCGGCTAGCGGCTCATGGCAAACTTTTTCGCGTTAACGCATGAACGTCATCCCCGCGAAGGCGGGGACCCAAGTCCGCTCCGCAGCTACCAGCTTGATTACTGCCCCAACAACAAAAACACCGTCGGCTTCTTATGAAACTCCGGCGCCTTCCCTGAGGCCAGCTGCGCCCTCCACTTCGCCGCCGTGAGCGTCTTCACCGATTCGCTGGACAGCGTCAAATCGGTCGCCACGCAAATCAAGGTCCCTGGCTGGCAAGCCGCCACCAGCGCCTCCAGCATCGCCCCGTTGCGGTAGGGCGTCTCGATGAACAACTGGGTCTGCTTCTCGCTGCGCGAGCGCGCCTCCAGCTGCTGGATGCGCTTGGTCCGCTGCGCCGCATCGGTCGGGAGGTAGCCGTTGAAGGCGAAGCTTTGCCCATTCAGCCCGCTGGCCATCACGGCCAGCAGCAGCGAGGACGGCCCCACCAGCGGCCGCACCGGAATCCCGTGCTGGTGGGCGAGGCGCACCAGGTCGGCGCCCGGGTCGGCCACCGCCGGCACGCCCGCCTCGGACACCAGGCCGGCATCGCGCCCGGCCAGCAGCGGCGCCAGCAGCTGGTTCAGCGCCTGCGCGGGCGTGTTGACGTTCAGCTCGGCGATCTCGATGTCCTGCAGCGGTTTCGCCAGCGGATGGTCGATCGCCACCAGCTTCAGGAAGGCGCGCGCCGTCTTGGCGTTCTCGGCCACGAAATAGTCGAGTTGCGAGGTGACGGACTGGACCTGGGTGGGGAGCAGGGCGGAAAGGGCGCCCGAGGTCGGTTCGACCGGGCCAAGGGTATTCGGGATCAGGAAAAGCGTGCCAGCCATAAATACACTATATAAAAAGGTCAGGTGGCACTCAGGTGCCACTCAGGTGCAAAAAAAAGCGGACGCCCGCGCGCCGCAGCATGCCGGTGAGGGCGATCAGGGGCAGGCCGGTGAGGGCGGTCGGGTCGGAGGAGTCGATGCGTTCGAGCAGGGCGATGCCCAGGCCTTCGTTCTTGGCGCTGCCGGCGCAGTCGTAGGGCTGCTCGATGCGCAGGTAGGCGTCCAGTTCGGCGTCGGGCAGGTCGCGGAAAGAAACGAATACCTGCACATTCTCCACCTGCGCGGCCCTGGAAGGGTCGGCCACGCGCCCATCCCACAGGCACAGGGCCGTATGGAACACCACCTGGCGCCCGCGCATCAGCTGCAGCTGGGCCAGGGCGTGCGCATGGTCGCCGGGCTTGCCGATCTGCAAACCGTCGAGCGTCGCCACCTGGTCCGAGCCGATCACCAGCGCACCGGGATGCAGGGCCGCGATGGCCGCCGCCTTCCCGCGCGCCAGGCGCAGGGCGGTGTCCTGGGGCGCTTCGCCGGACAGCGGGGTTTCGTCGATGTGGGGTGCGATGGACTCGAAGGGCAGGCCCAGGCGGGCCAGCAGTTCGCGCCGGTAGGCCGAGCTGGAAGCAAGGATTAGACGCGTGGACGGGGAACTTGGTATCATGTCGGCCGGGTAGGGAAAACCATAGGGAAAACAACCAGATAGCTGCTTCCCGACAAGCAAGTCCGATGAAAGTCGAGCCTGCCGCAACAGCGCAGCGCCCAGCGCCTAAAAAACAGCGCAAGTTTTTGACTCTGCAGCGAGAAGCCTGTTATTATCGCAGGTTTTCCGGGGAACCTTCCAAATGAGCGCTTTTGTCATTGACGCATTTGAGTTTTGTCGGAATGACGGGCAGCGAGAAGGCACGACGCCCGTGGCTGAAATGCCCCGGCTGGCAGCCGATTGCGCCGACCGGAGCGGCGAGATCCGCTGGTCCATCCAGGGCGGGCGGACCCGCCAGGGCTACCCGTCGATGACCCTGTCGGTGGCTGGTCCCGTGCAGCTGGTATGCCAGCGTTGCCTGCAGCCCTTTGCTTACGAGATCGATTCGTCCACCATGCTGGTGCTCGGCAAGGACGACGAGGAAGCCGACCAGATCGAGGAGATCCTCGACGACGAGAGTATCGACGTGATTGTCGGCAGCCATGCCTGCGACATCCGCGAACTGCTCGAGGACGAAGCCCTGCTGGCCCTGCCGCAGGCACCGAAACATGACGTTTGTCCGGACACCAAGCTCGTGGACAGCGTAAAGACCGACAAGGTTTCGCCGTTCGCCGGCCTCAAGAATCTCAAGTCAGAGTAATCAGTACAGAATTTGTAGTACCGCAGTGGCAGTCCAAGACGGTAGTACGCAAAGAACGTGTCAAACGCGTGCAGCAGTCGAGTATGGCAGTAGGCAGTAGATGTAGGCAGCGTTAAAACATGTCGGCATTCGTGGAGCATCATTCTAGGAATTGCCGGTGGGATACTCGATGCGCATGTATTTGCAAGTCGAATGTGTTAGAATTTTAGAACTTATGTATTAGGAGTCATCATGGCAGTTCAACAGAATAAGAAGTCCCCTTCGAAGCGCGGCATGCACCGTTCGCACGATTTCCTGACCGCGCCGAACCTGGCAGTCGAGCCGACCACCGGCGAGACCCACCTGCGTCACCACATCAGCCCGAACGGCTTCTACCGTGGTCGCAAAGTCCTGAAGACCAAGAACGACGAGTAATCGCCGTCTTGTCTTTCAGTACCATGAAAGCGGTGCAACGTAGGTTAACTTCGTGGCGCCGCTTTTTCTTTGCGTGTTACCCCGTATTCGGCTGCAATTCTAGCTTGCATACCGTCATTTACACTCGCGCGGACTCCGGCCGGCCTTGCGCCAGGCCCCGATCCCATCTTGCCGCCCGCTGTGCGTAACTTGCGGCAACTTCCCGACAAATGACAATTAAAATTTCCATCGACTGCATGGGCGGCGATCACGGCCCCTCAGTTACTATTCCGGCAGCCCTTTCCTTTCTAAAAAAGCAAGCTGACGCCGAACTCATCCTGGTCGGCGCAGAAGACGTGCTGCGCGCCGAACTCAAGAAATGCCGTGCGGAGACCCATCCGCGCATCTCGATCAAGAACGCGACCGAAGTGGTCGCCATGGACGATCCGGTCGAAGTGGCCCTGCGCCGCAAGAAGGATTCGTCGATGCGCGTCGCCATCGAACTGGTCAAGGACGGCAGCGCCACCGCCTGCGTCTCGGCCGGCAACACCGGCGCCCTGATGGCCGTCTCGCGCTACGTGCTCAAGACCATGGCCGGCGTCGACCGCCCGGCGATCTGCTCGATCATGCCGAACGAGAAGAACGGCCCCACCTACATGCTCGACCTCGGCGCGAATGTCGATTGCGGCCCCGACCACCTGCACCAGTTCGCCATCATGGGCTCGGTGCTGTGCTCGGCCATCGAAGGCATCGAGCGTCCGACCATCGGCCTGCTCAACGTGGGCACCGAGGACATCAAGGGCAACGATGTGGTCAAGGCAACCGGACTCTTGCTGCGCGCCGACCACGAGCGCGGTAAACTCAATTTCTTCGGCAATGTCGAAGGCAACGACATCTTCAAGGGCACGGTCGACGTGGTGGTCTGCGACGGCTTCGTCGGCAACGTCACCCTGAAGGCGGCCGAAGGCCTGTCGCGCTTCGTCAAGTCGGTGTTCAAGCAGAGTGTGTGGTCGATGGCGGGCGCGCTGCTGGCGCGTAGCGCCCTCAAGAAGCTGAATCCCGAGCGCTATAACGGCGCCGGGCTGCTGGGCCTGAAAGGCCTGGTGTTCAAGAGCCATGGCGGCGCCAACGCCTATGCTTTCGAATGGGCGCTCAAGCGTGCTTACGAGGCCGCTGCCCACAATGTACAAGAGCAGCTGTCGGCCCTGATCGCCGAACTGATGCCGTCTCCGGACCCCGAGCGCCAGGCTTGATCGGCCTCGCTCAATCAAATAGCAGGATGGTGGAGCAATGACTGTATATAGCAAAATCACCGGCACCGGCAGCTACCTGCCGGCCAAGCGTGTCAGCAACGAGGAACTCGCGGCCCAGCTGGCCGAGAAGGGCATCGAGACCTCGCATGACTGGATCGTGACGCGCAGCGGCATCGAGGCGCGCCACTATGCGGACGCCACCGAGAATTCGTCCGACCTGGCCGTCAAGGCCGCGCGCAAGGCGCTCGAGATGGCCGGCAAGCAGCCGTCCGACATCGACCTGGTGATCGTCGCCAGCTCCACCCCCGACTTCCACGGCAGCTTCCCCAGCACCGCCTGCATCGTGCAGCAGAAGCTCGGCATGGAAAACAACAGCGCCGCCTTCGACGTGCAGGCCGTGTGCAGCGGCTTCGTCTATGCGGTCTCGACCGCCGACGCCTTCATCCGCTCGGGCATGCACAAGACCGTGCTGGTGATCGGCGCCGAGATCTTCTCGCGCATCCTCGACTTCTCGGACCGCACCACCTGCGTGCTGTTCGGCGACGGCGCCGGCGCCATCGTCATGGAAGCCTCGAGCGAGCCGGGCGTGCTGGCCTCCAAGCTGCACGCCGACGGCCGCCATTCGCACATCCTGTCGGTCCCGGGCAACCTGGCCCAGGGCGCGATCGCCGGCAGCGGCTTCCTCTACATGGACGGCCCGGCCGTGTTCAAGCTGGCCGTCACCGTGCTCGAGGAAGTGGCCCACGAAGTGCTGGGGATGGCGCAGATGCGCCCCTCCGACATCGACTGGCTGGTGCCGCACCAGGCCAACCTGCGCATCATGAAGGGCACCGCCAAGAAGCTCGACCTCCCGATGGAGAAGATGGTCGTGACCGTCGGCGAACACGGCAACACCTCGGCCGCCTCGATCCCGCTGGCGCTGGACCAGGCCGTGCGCGACGGCCGCATCAAGAAGGGCCAGAACGTGCTGATGGAAGGCGTGGGCGGCGGCTTCACCTGGGGCGCCGCACTGGTGCGCATGTAATCGCGCACCGCCTGCGCGATTCGGAACAACCCAACAAGGACAATAAGAAGATGAGCAAATTCGCTTTCCTGTTTACCGGGCAGGGCGCCCAGGCCGTCGGCATGCTGAACGGCTTCGCCGGCAACCCGGTCGTCGAGCAGACCGTCGCCGAAGCGTCCGACGCCCTGGGCTTCGACCTGGCGCGCCTGATCGCCGAAGGTCCGAAGGAAGACCTCGACCTCACCACCAACACCCAGCCGGTCATGCTGACCGCCGCCGTCGCCGTCTACCGCGCCTGGATCGCGGCCGGCGGCCCGGCGCCATCGGTCGTGGCCGGCCATAGCCTGGGCGAGTACTCGGCCCTGGTCGCCGCGGGCGTGATCCCCTTCAAGGACGCCGTGCCGCTGGTGCGCTTCCGCGCGCAATCGATGCAGGACGCGGTGCCGGTCGGACAGGGCGGCATGGCCGTCATCCTCGGCTTGCAGGCCGACGACGTGCGTGCAGTGTGCGCCGAAGCCGCCCAGGGTGACGTGGTCGAGGCCGTGAACTTCAACGAGCCGACCCAGATCGTCATCGCCGGCCACACCGCGGCCGTCGAGCGCGCCTGCGAGATCGCGAAGGCCAAGGGCGCCAAGCGCGCCATGAAGCTGGCCGTCTCGGCGCCGTTCCACTCGTCGCTCCTGAAGCCCGCCTCGGACCGCCTGCGCGGCTACATGGCCAAGCTGAGCTTCGCCGCGCCGCAGATCGCCGTCATCAACAATGTCGACGTCGCCGTCCTGAACGATCCTGAACAGATCAAGGACGCCCTGGTGCGCCAGGCCGCCGGCCCGGTGCGCTGGGTCGAGACCATGCAGAAGATGGCCGCCGAGGGTGTAACCCAGGTAATCGAATGCGCCCCGAGCAAGACCCTGATCGGCATGGCCAAGCGCATCGACCCGGTACTGGCGGGCGAAGCCCTGGTCGACCAGGCCGCGCTCGAGCGCGTGCTGGCCTCGCTTGGCTCGGCACAGCAGGCCTGAGCGTAAAGTTTTTTCAGTTAGCCCATGAACGTCATTCCGGCGCAGGCCGGAATCCAAGTTTTGCGTCAGCTGTCGCGACGCTGAACTTGGGCCCGGCCTCCGCCGGAGGCGGCAGGCTTGTGCAGGCTGTGGCTGCACGAGCTGGAACCCCATTTGATAAGAAGAGGATGAAGAGATGAATCTGGAAAACCAAGTCGCCCTCGTCACCGGCGCATCGCGCGGTATCGGCAAGGCCATCGCGCTCGAGCTGGCGCGCCAGGGCGCGAAAGTGGTCGGCACCGCCACCACCGAAGCCGGCGCGCAGGCCATTTCCGAGTACCTGGGCGAATTCGGCGGCAAGGGCGTGGTCCTGAACGTCACGGACGCCGCCCGCTGCGGCGAAGTGGTGGACGAAGTGCAGAAGGGCTTCGGCAGCCTGTCGATCCTGGTCAACAACGCCGGCATCACCCAGGACAACCTGGCCATGCGCATGAAGGACGAGGAGTGGGACAGCGTGGTCGCCACCAACCTGACCTCGGTCGGCCGCCTGTCGCGCCTGGTGCTGCGCGGGATGATGAAGGCCAAGCACGGCCGCATCATCAACATCACCTCGGTGGTGGGCGCCTCGGGCAATCCGGGACAGATGAACTATGCCGCCGCCAAGGCCGGCGTGGCCGGCATGACCCGCGCCCTGGCGCGCGAGATCGGCAGCCGCAACATCACCGTCAACTGCGTGGCGCCGGGCTTCATCGACACCGACATGACCAAGGCGCTGGGCGACGACCAGCACGCCGCGCTGCTGGGCCAGATCCCGCTGGGCCGCCTGGGCAAGCCGGAAGACATCGCGCACGCCGTGGCCTTCCTGGCCGGTCCGCAAGCCGCTTATATCACCGGCACCGAGCTGCACGTGAACGGCGGCATGTTCATGAATTGATGGGATAATGACGGGCTTGCGTATTCGCTTGTAAAAAGCCGGTCCAATCCCATCTTTTAGCAGGAAATTCGGACGAATTAGCAGCAATCGCCGAAAATAGTTTTTCAAGGCGCAAACCTGATAAAATGCGCGCACTTTCCGCAACACATACCTTAATGGAGCCAAAACATGTCGGATATCGAACAACGCGTTAAAAAAATCGTCGCTGAGCAACTGGGCGTTGCCGAAGCAGACATCAAAATCGAATCCTCGTTCGTTGACGACCTCGGCGCTGACTCGCTGGACACCGTGGAACTGGTGATGGCACTGGAAGACGAGTTCGAAATGGAAATCCCTGACGAACAGGCTGAGAAGATCACCACCGTCAAGCAGGCAATCGACTACGCTACCGCGCACGTCAAGGCCTAAGCTGTCGCTATAAAAGTTTCTGGGAGAATCGCTTGAGCCGTTCACGCAACCGCCGTGTCGTCGTTACTGGCCTGGGCTGTATTTCACCGATCGGCAACACCATTGCCGAGGCGTGGAGCGCGGCCCTGGCAGGTAAGTCGGGCATTGCCAGCATCACCAAGTTCGACGCCACGCCGTTTACGACCCACTTCGCCGGCGAAGTGAAGAACTTCAACGTCGAAGAGTACCTGCCGGGCAAGGAAGGCCGCCACATGGATAGCTTTATCCATTACGGCATGGCGGCCGGCATCCAGGCCCTGAAGGATTCGGGCCTGGAAGTCACCGAGGAAAACGCGGACCGCATCGGCGTGACCATCGGTTCGGGTATCGGCGGCCTGCCGATGATCGAAGCCACCAAGGAAGAGTACACGGCCAAGGGCCCGCGCCGCATTTCGCCGTTCTTCGTGCCGGCCTCGATCATCAACATGATCTCGGGCGATCTCTCGATCAAATTCGGCCTGCGCGGCCCGAACCTGGCCATCGTGACGGCCTGCACCACCGGCCTGCACTGCATCGGCGCGGCGGCGCGCCTGATCGAGTACGGCGATGCCGACGTGATGGTTGCCGGCGGCGCCGAATCGACCGTCTCGCCGCTGGGCCTGGGCGGCTTCGCCTCGGCGCGCGCGCTGTCGACCCGCAACGACGATCCGACCACCGCATCCCGTCCGTGGGACAAGGACCGCGACGGCTTCGTGCTTGGCGAGGGCGCCGGCGTCATGGTGCTGGAAGAGTACGAGCACGCCGTCAAGCGCGGCGCCAGGATCTATGCGGAAGTCATCGGCTTCGGCATGAGCGCGGACGCCAACCACATCACCTCGCCGGTCGAGGATGGCAGTGGCGCGGGCCGTTGCATGGTCACGGCGCTGAAGAACGCCGAACTGAACCCGGACCAGGTCCAGTACGTCAACGCGCACGGCACCTCGACGCCGCTGGGCGACGTGGCGGAAGTGCGCGGCATCAAGCGCGTCTTCGGCGACCACGCCCGGAACATGGTCGTGAACTCGACCAAGTCGATGACCGGCCACCTGCTGGGTGGCGCGGGCGGCCTGGAATCGGTGTTCACCGTCCTGGCCATCCACAACCAGGTCTCGCCGCCGACGATCAACATCTTCAACCAGGATCCGGAATGCGACCTGGACTTCTGCGCCAACACGGCGCGCGAGATGAAGATCGACTACGCGGTCAAGAACTCGTTCGGTTTCGGCGGCACCAACGGTACCCTCGTGTTCGCTAAAGTCTAAGCTGAACTAAAAAACGCCCATCCCTGTCTAAGGGGATGGGCGCCTGCCTCATCCGGCGTTGGCCATCCTGGCCTGTGCTCAGCCGGCGCTGTTTTCCTTCCTCATCCCATGCCGATCACGGTGACAGCCCTTGTCGCGCCGTCGCGCCGCCTGCGCATGCTGCTGGCCGCCTTCTGCGCGTCCCTGTTCGCGGCTTCCCTTGCCGTGTGCTTCGTGCTGCCCGCACAGTTTGCGCCCGCGGCCTGGCTGCCCTTGTTGCTTGCCGGATGCGCCATCGGCCATGCCTGGCGCGCTGCCGGCGCGGACCTGCGCCGGATTGATTTTTCTGGAGTCGGGCGACTACGCCTGACGGTACAACGGAATACGCGCTCGCCGTTCACGACTGCGGTGTCCGCGACCGTGTTGCCCGGGGCCACGGTCTGGCCGTGCTGCATGCTGCTGCGCCTGCGCGCCGACGACACCGGCGCCGTGTGGCGCCTCGTGCTGCTGCCGGACAGCATGGCGCCCGGCGCCTACCGTGCATTGGCGGTCGCACTGCGCGCCATGGGTGCCGGAGCCAGCACAAAAATACTTTGAACTTATTGCAGTGGGCCAACTCTTAAGCAAGGGGGCCGGCTGCAGCCGATGGGGCAGGGGCCGTGACGACAGAACGCGAGTGTGATCAGCTGCTGGTGGAGCGCGTCCAGGCCGGGGACCGGCAGGCGTTCGACCTCCTTGTGGCCAAGTACCAGCGCCGCCTGATGCGGCTGGTGTCGCGCCTCGTGCACGATCCGGCCGAAGCGGAAGACGTGGTGCAGGAAACCTTCATCAAGGCGTTCCGGGCGCTGCGCCATTTTCGCGGCGAATCGGCCTTCTATACCTGGCTTTACCGAATAGGAATCAACACCGCAAAGAACTATCTTGTAACCCAGGGCCGCCGGGCGCCGACCTCGACAGAGACTGATGCCGAGCGTGCCGAAGGGTTCGACGACGCAGACAGCCTACGCGACATCAACACACCGGAATCTATGCTCGCCAGCAAGCAGATCGCTCACACGGTCAATGCCGCGATGGAAGCACTGCCACTGGAGTTGCGCACGGCAATCGTTCTGCGGGAAATCGAAGGACTGAGCTATGAGGAAATCTCCGAAGTGATGGCGTGTCCCATAGGTACCGTGCGCAGCCGGATCTTCCGCGCGCGCGAAGTCATCGCCGAGAAATTGCGACCTCTACTCGATTTCCCGGTTGACAAACGTCGCTAGGTAGCGAGATCGTACACAAACGCAGCACATCTTGAACATACCGAACGACACGCTGATGGACACCAACAAAAAAATCCGCGAACCCATCTCCGCCCTGGGCGACGGCGAACTGCCCGAGGCCGACGTGGAGCTGGCGGTCGCCGCCCTGCAAGAGCCTGGCGGGCGCGAGGCCTGGGACCTGTACCACCGCATCGGTGACGTGCTGCGCGCACAGCCGGTGCCCGATTTGTCGCCCGGGTTTTCAGCGCGCCTCGCCGGCAGGCTGGCGGATGAACCCATGCCGGTGAAGCGGGTCGTGGCGGGCGATGCCACCGAGGCCGCAGCGGTGCCGGTCCTATCGAATCCCGCGTCATCGTAGGGTTGGGGCTTCGCCGCGGACGCGGGATAGCTGGCCGTACATCATCGTAGGGCGGACGGGCTTCCCGTCCACGCGCGATACGCATCACGCGCATATCGCGTCCGTGCCGGCGATGGTCGAACGCGTGGGCGTCCGTCATGCAGGCCACTGGCCTGGATTGCCCCGCCCACTCAACGATCCGCGCTGCCTTTCCCAGAACCGCCCGGGCGCGCATCCACCAACCATCCCCGCGTCGGCGGCGTCGCCGCCAACCCGACGGCCCACGCAAGCGCGCCGGAGCGCGCGCCGCGACAAAGCGCCGGTTTTGCCTTACCATTCAGTCAATCTCAGCCCTGTCCATCGACGCTCCATGCCCAGCAAAACCGCCACCCTGATCCTGTCGGCACTGCTCCTGTCCGGCTCCTCCATCCTTGCCATGCTCCCGGCCCACGCCACCGGCGCGGCGCCGGTCCCGACCCCGGTGGTCACCGGCTTGCCGGACTTTACCGACCTGGTCGACAAGGTCGGCCCGGCGGTGGTCAATATCCGCACCACCGAGCGCGTGCGCGCGGGCGGCGGGGTGCCGGGCGAGGAGGAGATGCAGGAATTCCTGCGCCGCTTCTTCGGCGGCCAGATGCCCCGTGGCGGCGGCCGCCGCGGGCCCCAGCAGGCGCCCGAGGAACAGGAAGTCCAGCGCGGCGTCGGCTCCGGTTTCATCATCTCGGACGACGGTTTCGTGCTGACCAACGCCCACGTGGTCGAAGGCGCCGACGAAGTCACCGTCACCCTCAACGACCGGCGCGAATTCAAGGCCAAGGTGCTGGGCGCCGACCGCCGCTCCGACGTGGCCCTGCTCAAGCTGGCCGCCGCCAACCTGCCTTACCTGCGCACCGGCGACTCGAGCAAGATCCGGGTCGGCGAATGGGTGGTGGCGATCGGCTCGCCCTTCAACCTCGACAACACCGTCACCGCCGGCATCATCTCGGCCAAGTCGCGCGACACGGGCGAATACCTGCCCCTGATCCAGAGCGACGTGGCGGTCAATCCGGGCAACTCGGGCGGTCCCTTGATCAACATGCGCGGCGAGGTGATCGGCATCAATTCGCAGATTGCGACCCTGTCCGGCGCCTATAACGGCATCTCCTTCGCCGTGCCGATCGACGAAGTGATGCGCGTGGCCGACCAGCTCAAGAAGACCGGGCGCGTCACCCGCGGCCGCCTGGGCGTGCAGATCAGCGAAGTCACGCGCGACGTGGCCGAGTCGCTCGGCCTGGGCAAGGCGCGCGGCGCCGAGGTGTCGATGGTCGAGCAGGGCGGCCCGGCGGAAAAGGGCGGCATCAAGGTCGGCGACATCATCCTCAAGTTCAACGGCCAGCCGATCGAGACCACCCGCGACCTGCCGCGCCTGGTGGGCGCATCGAAGGTCGGCAGCCGCGCCACCGTCACCGTGTGGCGCCGCGGCGCCCAGCTCGAGGTGCCGGTCACCATCGTCGAGCTGCAGGACGAGAAGTCGACGCCGGCGCGCCCCGCGCCCAAGAAGCCGGCGCCCGGCGCCGCGCCGAACGCCCTGGGCCTGAACGTGTCCGGCCTCAGCGCCGAGCAGCACCGCGAGCTCGGCGTCGAGGGCGGGGTGCTGGTCGAGGATGCGCAGGGCAATGCCGCCACCGCCGGCATCCGCCCGGGCGACGTCATCCTGCAGGTGAACAACACGCCGGTGACGAGCGAAGCCCAGTTCAACGCCCTGGTCGGCAAGCTCGATCCCAAGAAACAGGTGGCCGTGCTGGTGCGGCGCGATGCCGTCACCCAGTTCCTCGTGATCAAGCCGCGCCAGTGATGGAGGCCATTCCATTCACCCTGTATTCGCGGGTCTGGTGCCATTTGTGCGAGGACATGCTGGCCGCTCTCAAGGCCCTGGAGCAGCCCGGCCGGCCGTTCGCGATCACCGTCCTCGACGTGGATGCCGACCCGGCACTGGAAGCGCGTTTCGACGAGCTGGTGCCGGTGCTGTACGGCGATCCGGCAGGGGAGGAGCTGTGCCATTACTTCCTCGACCGGGAGAAGGTC
>NZ_JBAMDH010000064.1:0-15109 GCF_036961685.1 Massilia sp. DD77 | reverse complement strand
TTTATTTCACAGCACACGCCATGACCGACCACGTCCTGACCCGCGTCGCCAACCGTACCGGCATCATTACCCTTGATCGCCCGAAGGCCCTGAATTCCCTATCGCTCGAGATGGTGCGGGCCCTGACCGCGATCTTGCTCGAATGGCAAGGCCATGAAGGCGTCGACGCCGTGGTGATCACCAGCACCAGCGAGAAGGCCTTGTGCGCGGGCGGCGATATCCGCTTTTTCCACGACGTGGGCCATGCGACCCCGATGGGCGGCAGTGCGCTGCTGGAGGATTTCTTTACCGAGGAATACGCCCTCAACCACCTGATCCACTTCTATCCGAAGCCCTACATCGCCCTCATGGACGGCGTGGTGATGGGCGGCGGCATGGGCATCGCCCAGGGCGGTCCGGATTGCGGCCTGCGCATCGTGACCGAGCGCACCAGGATGGCCATGCCCGAGGTGAACATCGGTTTGTTCCCGGATGTCGGCGGCAGCCACTTCCTGTCGCATGCGCCTGGCCAGCTGGGCAACTACTTGGGCCTGACCGGGCTGACGGTGGGCGCGGCCGATGCGCTCTACGTGGGTCTGGCGGACGTGTTCGTGCCGGGCGCCGAGCTGGCCGGCCTGAACGCCCTGATCGAGGGCACGCCGGGCAAGGAACTGCCGGCGGCGATCCGCGCCTTCGCGGCGCCGTTCGCGGAACAGGTGGGCGCGAGCGAGCTGCAGGCGCAGCGCGCGGCCATCGATGCGCATTTCGGCGCGGCCTCGGTGGCGGCGATCATGGCATCCCTGGCGCGCGACGAGAGCCCGTTCGCGCAAAAGGCGCTCAAGGCGATGCGCCTGCGTTCGCCGCTGATGATGTGCGTGACGCGCGAGCTGCTGGTGCGCGGCGCGTCGATGGACGTGGCGGATTGCCTGCGCATGGAGCGCAACCTGGTGCGCCGCAATTTCGAGCACGGCGAAGTGCTGGAAGGCGTGCGGGCGCTGGTGATCGACAAGGACAATGCGCCGAAGTGGAACCCCGCGACCCTGGAAGAGGTGAGCCCGGAGATGGTGGAGCGCTTCTTCGAACCGGCCTGGCCGGCGTGGGCGCATCCGCTGCGGCACCTGGCCTGACATGAGGGCGGCTTGACCGCCTCACGCGGCGCCAGCACAATGAAACGCGCGCCGCGCCCAGCCACCAAGACCGAGGAGTACCGATGAAGACATTGGCCTGTCTGCTGTTCCTCTTGCTCCTGCCGGCATATGCCGTCCAGGCCGCGCCCCAGTCCAAGCCGGACCCCGCCATGTTCCTTCCCGGCGTCGTGTCCGACGACGGCGCCTTCGGCCTGACGCTATCCCCGGACGGGCAGCATGCGCTGTGGGTGAAGTCCGGCGGCACCAGGGCGCGGCTCGTGATCATGGAGGCGCGCAAGGTGAACGGCGCCTGGCAGGCGCCTTCGGTGGCGCCGTTCTCGGGCGTGGAGGGCGCGAACGACATCGACCCGATGTTCAGCCCGGACGGCCGCAGCCTGATCTTCCAGTCGAACCGTCCGGTCCCGGACCGGCCGGCGCGCAAGGGCTTCGACATCTACGCCGTCGACCGCACGGCGCAGGGCTGGGGCGCGGTGCGCCACCTGGGGCACGAGATCAACACCGACGTCTCCGAATCGTCGGCCGCGATGGCCGCCAACGGCAGCATCTACTTCATGAAGGAAGCGCCAGGCATGCAATCCGACCTGTGGGTGTCGGAGTTGGTGGACGGCCGCTACGGCGCGCCGCGCAATCTCGGCCTGCCGGTCAACACCAAGGCGCGCGAATCGAATCCCTATGTCGCGCCCGACGAAAGCTACCTGATCTATTTCTCGGCGGCGGACCTGGACACCCGGCCCGACCTGTTCATCGCCTTCCGCGAAAACGGGCGCTGGGGCACGCCGCGCCGCCTGCGCGCGCCGATCAATTCGAACGATCCGGACGATGCGGAATTCACGCCCTTCGTGCATGGCGCCACCTTGTACCTGGGGCGGCAGCGCAGGACGGGGGAACGCTTCATCGAGAATATCTACGCTTACCCGTTCGATGCGCGGGATTATCGGTAGGCCTGGCTTCGCCAGAAGGATGTGATACGTCGTTCCGGCGAAGGCCGGAACCCAATTCCCACGCTCAGTGAACGCTTCGAATGCTAGCTGTTGAGCATATGAGCTTAGGTTCCGGCCTCCGCCGGAACGACGTGCCGAGGCATCACGCCGTCAGGTTCTTCGGCTGCTCCCGATGCCGAACGATCACGCGCTCGGTCGTCCCGAAGTAGGCGCCCAGGCGTTCCGCCATGTACACCGAACGGTGCTGCCCGCCGGTGCAGCCCACCGCCACGGTGAGGTAGCTGCGGTTATCGGTCTTGAACGAAGGCAGCCACTTCTCCACGAAGGCGCGGATATCTTCCAGCATCTCGGCCGCGCTCGGCTGGGCGTCGAGGAAGGCGATCACCGGCGCGTCGCGCCCGGTAAGGGGCCGCAGGGCCAGGTCGTAATAGGGATTCGGAATCGCCCGCACGTCGAACACGAAGTCCGCGTCGAGCGGCACGCCGACCTTGAAGGCGAAGGATTCGAAGAACAGGGTCAGGGGCGCATGCGCGAGCTCGGCCAGTTCCTTGATCCAGGCGCGCAGCTTGTTGGCCGACAGTTCCGAGGTGTCGATCACGTGGCCCAGGTTCTCGATCGCCGACAGGCGCTCGCGCTCCTCGGCGATGCATTCGATCAGGGTGCGGCGCGAGGCAGGGTTTTCTCCGGGCCGCAGCTCGTGCGACAGCGGGTGGCTGCGCCGGGTTTCCGAGAAACGCGCCACCAGCGAATGGGTGCTCGAGGTCAGGAACATCACCTTGACCGAGTGGCCTTCCTCGCGCAGGCGGCGCACGCTGACGGGCAGCTCGACCAGCGACTCGGCGCTGCGGGCGTCGACCGCGACCGCGATCTTGCCGGTGCCGGATTCATCGACCGCCGAGACGAGGGCCGGCAGCAGCGCGGGCGGCAGGTTATCGACGCAGTAGTAGCCCGCGTCTTCGAGGACATTGAGGGCAACCGATTTGCCCGAGCCGGAGATGCCGGTGATGAGGACGATGTGCATGCGGCGATGATACCAAAAAACCGCGGCGCCCCTGTGCTTCCGCGGGCGCTTAGTCGCTGCTCATGGCCTGGCGCTGGCGTTCCATGAATTCCTGCAGCGTGTCGATGCCGCGCAATTGCAGGATGGTGTTGCGTACGGCGGCCTCGAGCAGCACCGCGATGTTGCGGCCGGCCGCGACGGGAATCACGACCTTGCGGATCGGCAGGCCCAGCACATCCTCGGTCGGGAAGTGGAAGGGCAGGCGCTCCACTTCCTCGTCGAGCGCGCCGCGCTTGACCAGGTGGACGATCAGCTTGAGGCGCATCTTGCGGCGCACCGCGGTCTCGCCGAAGATCGCCTTGATGTCCAGCAGGCCCAGGCCGCGCACTTCCAGCAGGTTCTGCAGCAGCGGCGGGCAGCGGCCCTCGATCATGTTCGGCGCGATACGCGAGAATTCCACCGCGTCGTCGGCCACCAGGCCGTGCGAACGCGAGATCAGTTCCAGGCCCAGCTCGCTCTTGCCCAGGCCGGAGTCGCCGGTGATCAGGACGCCCACGCCGAGCACGTCCATGAACACGCCATGCATGATGACGCGCTGGGCCAGCTTCTTGGACAGGTAGACGCGCAGGAAGTCGATCACCTGGGCCGCCGGCAGCGGGGTCGAGAACAGGGGAATGTTCTGCTCGTCGCAGATGGCGAGGATGTCGGGCGGGGTTTCCAGGCCCTGGGCGATGATCAGGGCCGGCGGGCCGCCGCCGATCAGTTCGCCGATCACATGGCTGCGCGAGCTCGATTTGAGGCGGTGGTAGTAATTCAGTTCCTGGTGCCCGAAGACCTGGATGCGGCCCGGGTGGATCAGGTTCAGGTGGCCGACCTGGTCGGCCGCCGAAGCGGCGTCGCCCGCGATCTGGCGCTCGCCGCCGGGGAAGCCCGCGAACCAGCCCAGCTGGAGACTGTCGCGATTGTCGTCGTACAGCCTTTGGATGGTCAGCGGTGATTGCAGCATGAGCATTGTCGAAAGCACGGCGGGATTGCCATGCAGAACAGTGTAACTTAGAACCTATCCCAGTAGGCGGGAGGAAGCTCATGGCGATGCATGGGACGTGCAGGCAAGGCGCGAAGAGGCAGTGTGGCTGGCCACACAACGACGAGCAACGCCGCCTGCGCTTACCAGGCGCGCCAGGAGCGACTCTTGCCTACTGGGATAGGTTCTCAGCCCAGGGCTTGCAGGCTAGGTTGCCAGTTGATGATGCGCTCGTGGACCGATTTGGGATCCATGTCGGTGGCCAGGGCGTTGCGCACCGCTTCGTCGGAGAACAGCTCAGCGATCTCGGACAGGATTTCCAGGTGCTGCTGGGTGACGTGGTCAGGGATCAGGAGGAAGAACAGCAGGCTGACCGGCTGGCCGTCGGGCGACTCGAAAGGAATCGGCTCCTTCAGGCGCACGAAGGCGGCCAGCGGCGCCTTGAGGCTCTTGCTGCCCTTGATGCGGCCGTGCGGAACGGCGACGCCGTGGCCCAGGCCGGTCGAACCGAGACGCTCGCGGGCGAACAGGTTCTCCGACACGGTCGAACGCGCGATGCCGCAATTGTTCTCGAAGATCAGGCCGGCCTGCTCGAAAGCGCGCTTCTTGCTCGACACTTCGAGGTCGAGCTGCACGTTCTCGAGCGAAAGGATTTTGCTAAGATTGGTCATGACATATGGTGCGGTGCACAAGTGGAGTGCTTGCGAGCACGAATTATAGGCCTGTTTCACAGCCGTGACATTCGATTTCGCGTCTGGTCGAAGGCCTCGCCGAAAGCCGTATTCCTACTCAACGAAAGTGGGGTTCGCCTGCCGAATTCTCCAGTGATTTAGGACGCAATTTCCTTAATGAAATTAGCCTGCCGGGCCAGCGAACGTACGCCCGTCCCGCGTTCCGCCGATTTTTGATCACGTACTGCTCAAAAAGCGGGCAATGCGAAAATGACCACGGTTTTCGGTCCGGCACTGTGTGATATTGGCCACGGCTGTGGCCAAAATCGTACATCCGTCCGGGCCGGCGCGCCTTATTGCCGAGCGGTGCGCAGGTTCGGCGGTTTGCCGGTGCTGAAATTCGCGCGCCAGGGATTGATGTCGAGGCCGCCGCGGCGGGTATAGCGGGCATAGACCGCCAGCTTGGTCGGCTTGCACTGGCGCAGGACGTCCATGAAGATGCGCTCGACGCACTGCTCGTGGAACTCGTTGTGCTCGCGGAAGCCGATCAGGTATTTCAGCAGGCCTTCCTGATCGATCTGCGGACCGACGTAATGGATTTGCACGGTGCCCCAGTCCGGCTGGCCGGTGACCAGGCAGTTCGACTTGAGCAGATGCGACACCAGGGTCTCCTCGACCGGCGCGTCCTCGTGATTGGCTGTGAGCAGGTGCGGCGCCGGCACATAGGCGTCGATCTCGACGTCGAGGCGGTCGAGCAGGGTGCCCTCGAACTCGCCCATCCTGAGGCTGCCGAAGGCGTCCGGCGTGGTCAGCGCCACGTGGACCGGCGCGCCGAACGCGTTCGACAGGTCTTCGCGCAGCAGCGCCAGCAGGGCGTCGGTATTCGCCAGGCGGGTCTGGTTGAAGGAATTCAGGTAGAGCTTGAAGGACTTCGACTCGACGATGTTGGGCGAATCGGCCGGCGCGCTGAAGGTCGCGATCGCCACCTGCGGCTTGCCGCGCATGTTCAGCCAGGACAGCTCGTAGGCGTTCCAGATGTCGACCCCGAAGAAGGGAAGCGTACCCGACAGCCCGAGCTCTTCGCGCTTTTGCTGGCGCGGAATCGGGAACAGCAGTTCGGGCGCGTACTGGCTCTGGTAGGCCGCGTTTTTGCCAAGTGGCGATTGATCAGGAGTGTTCATAACAAAGGCGCTCGTGGCGCGGTGGGTGGGCGTGTTCACCGCCCACGCGTTCAACTATCGTGTGAAGGGCTGCGCTGGTTCGCGAAGCCGTAGGGTCGGCAGGTTCCCTGCCGACGCGTTCAACAAAAGCATGCCGGCTCCAGCCTCGATAAAGCTCTGCCGGCACAAGGCATCACCCCAAGAACAGCTTATACACCGGATTGGCGCTCTCGTCCCAATACCGGTACCCCAGCGTCGCCAGGAAGCGCATGAACTCATCCATCTCCGCCTTCGGCACCTGCAGCCCGACCAAGATGCGCCCCACGTCGCCCCCCTGGTTCCGGTAATGGAACAACGAGATATTCCAGTTCGGCGCCATGCTTTCCAGGAAGCGCATCAGCGCACCGGGCCGCTCGGGGAATTCGAAACGATACAGCAGTTCGTCCTGCGCCAGCGCGCTCTTTCCCCCCACCAGGTGGCGGATGTGCAGCTTGGCCAGTTCGTCGTAGGTCAGGTCCAGGGTGCGGAATCCGTGCTCCTCGAAGGTGCGCGCGAGCAGGTGCGATTCGCTGCGGCTGGCGATCTGCGCGCCCACGAACACATGGGCTTCGCTTTCGTCGCTGATGCGGTAGTTGAACTCGGTGACGTTGCGCGGGCCGACCAGTGCGCAGAAGCGGCGAAAGCTCCCGCGCTGCTCGGGGATCGTCACCGCGAACACGGCTTCGCGCGACTCGCCCAGCTCGGCGCGTTCGGCAACGAAGCGCAGGCGGTCGAAGTTCATGTTGGCGCCGCAGGCCACGGCCACCAGGGTTTCGTTCTTGACCGGCTCGCGCTGCATCTGCGAGCGTTCGACATAGGCCTTGGCGCCGGCCACCGCCAGCGCGCCGGCCGGCTCGAGGATGCTGCGGGTGTCCTGGAACACGTCCTGGATCGCGGCGCAGATGGCGTCGGTGTCGACCAGGATGATTTCGTCGACCACCTGCTGCGCCACGCGGAAGGTTTCCTCGCCCACCAGGCGCACCGCGGTGCCGTCCGAGAACAGGCCGACGTCGGGCAGGGTGATGCGTTCGCCGGCCTTGAGGCTGCGCGCCATCGCGTCCGAGTCCAGGGTCTGCACGCCGATCACCTTGATGTCCGGGCGTACCGCCTTGATGTAGGCGCCCACGCCGGCGACCAGGCCGCCGCCGCCGATGGCCACGAAGACCGCGTGGATCGGGCCGGAATGCTGGCGCAGGATCTCCATGCCGATCGTGCCCTGGCCGGCGATCACGTCCGGATCGTCGAAGGGGTGCACGAAGGTCAGGCGCTGTTCCTTCTCGAGCAGCAGGGCGTGGTTGTAGGCGTCGGTGTAGGAGTCGCCGTGCAGCACCACCTCGACGCTGGCGCCGCCGCGCGCCTTGACGGCGTCGATCTTTACCTGCGGCGTGGTGGTCGGCATCACGATCAGGGCGCGGCAGCCCAGGCGGCAGGCCGACAAGGCCACGCCCTGGGCGTGGTTGCCGGCCGAGGCGCAGATCACGCCGCGCTTGAGCTGCTCGGGCGACAGGTTCGCCATCTTGTTGTAGGCGCCGCGCAGCTTGAAGCTGAACACGCTCTGCATGTCCTCGCGCTTGAAGTAAATGCGGTTGCCCATGCGCTGGGACAGCGTGGGCGCCAGTTCCAGCGGCGTTTCCTGGGCCACGTCGTAGACGCGGGCGGTCAGGATTTTCTTGAGGTAGTCGGTTGTCATGGTCGGATAGCGGTAATGGTGGCCATTGCTGGCGGTCCGGGACGACGCGAACTGTTTTGCCGGGAGGATGACCGTGGCGCGCAGTGCAAGGTAATGCAATACGAGGGCTGGATGACAGGCTCGTCGTATCGTGTCGTGACGATAAGTGAGGGTCATTATAATGGACGCTCAACACTATCGCTCCAGGCAACCATCGATGATCGAAAACGCCGTCCTCTGGCTCTTGAACGTGCTTGCCGCGCCGACCGTGGGGCTGACCTCGGTCTTCCTCATCAGCTTCGTGTCGGCAACCTTGTTGCCCCTGGGCTCGGAACCGGCGGTGTTCGCGGTGGTGAAGGCGAACCCGGCCATGTTCTGGCCGGCGATCTTGGTCGCCACCGTCGGCAACACCCTGGGCGGAGCGGTCGACTACTTCCTCGGCTACCGTGCCAAGGTGGCTTTCGCCCGCGAACGCCAGAGCCGCTGGTTCGGCTGGCTCAAGAAGTACGGGGCCAAGACCATGCTGCTGTCCTGGGTGCCGGGCGTGGGCGATCCGCTGTGCACCCTGGCGGGCTGGCTGCATTTGCCGTTCTGGCCGAGCGTGATGTACATGGCGATCGGCAAGTTCATGCGCTATGTGAGCATGACGGCGGTGCTGCTGTATATCCCGAACGGGTTCTGGAAGACGGTGGGGGATTTCTTCGAGCGCTTGATTGGCTGAACTTATCCAGCAGCGCATGAACGTCATTCCCGCCATTGGCGGCAATGACTCCCCGCGAAGGCGGGGACCCAAGTTCGTGTGCGTAGCTGTTCAAGCAAGCTTGGATCCCCGCCTTCGCGTGGACGACGGGAAGCCAAGCCGATAACGGTACGGGATATGCCATTTCGCTCACCCCTCCATACCTTTGATGCAAACAGCTAACTCTGTCTGAATAAAATTTGTATAGACAGTGGTCCTGCAGTATTTCATTCCAATCCCCCTTTGGCATTTTGGCCACGCGCCCAGCGTGGTGCAGCGCAATAAGCTAGAATGAATGTCCTTCGGGCCAGTCCGACGTCGATTTGTCATCCCAATGAACGCCCCCGCACACATCCATACCCTGCTTGCCGATAACGCTCCCGCGCGCCTGCGCGAGATCCCCTACAACTACACCTCGTTCTCCGATCGCGAAATCGTGATCCGCCTGCTGGGTGAGTCGTCGTGGCGGCTGCTCGACGAGCTGCGCGGCGCGCGCCAGACCGGCCGTTCGGCACGCATGCTGTACGAGGTGCTGGGCGACATCTGGGTGGTGCGCCGCAATCCCTACCTGCAGGACGACATGCTGGACAACCCGAAGCGCCGGGCCAAGCTGATCGAAGCGCTGCACCACCGCCTGGGCGAAGTCGACAAGCGCCGCCTGAGCGTCGGCGCCGAAGAGGGCGGCGACAGCGCCGCGCGCAGCGCCGCCGTCGAACAGCTCCTGGGCGCGGCGCGCAAGGCGGTCGACGACTTCGCGCGTGAATTCCGCGACATGTACGACCTGCGCAAGCGCGCCCAGCGCGTGCTCGGCGCCTACACCGACAAGCGCAACATCCGCTTCGACGGCATGCACCGCACCTCGCACGTCACCGACGCTACCGACTGGCGCGTGGAATACCCCTTCCTGGTCCTGCTGCCGGACAGCGAGGAAGAAATGGCCGGCCTGGTCAAGGGCTGCATCGAGCTGGGCCTGACCATCATCCCGCGCGGCGGCGGCACCGGCTACACCGGCGGCGCGATTCCGCTGACGCCGATGTCGGCCGTGATCAACACCGAAAAACTGATCGGGCTGGGCGACGTCGAGATGACCCGCCTGCCGGGCGTGGACCGCGAGTACGCGACCATCCACACCGGCGCCGGCGTGGTCACCCAGCGCGTCTCGCAAGCCGCCGAGAAGGCCGGCTTCGTGTTCGCGGTCGACCCGACCTCGGCCCATGCCTCCTGCATCGGCGGCAACATCGCCATGAATGCCGGCGGCAAGAAGGCCGTCCTGTGGGGCACGGCGCTCGACAACCTGGCCTCCTGGCGCATGGTCGACCCGAACGGCGACTGGCTGGAAGTCACGCGCATGGACCACAACCTGTCCAAGATCCACGATGCGCCGGTGGCCACCTTCAAGCTCGAATGGACCCATCCGAGCACGAAAGGCGCGGCCAAGGGCGAGCCTTTCCGCACCGAGACGCTCACCATCGAAGGCCGCCGCTTCCGCAAGGAAGGCCTGGGAAAGGACGTCACGGACAAGTTCCTGGCTGGCCTGCCGGGCATCCAGAAGGAGGGCACCGACGGCCTGATCACCTCGAGCCGCTGGATCCTCCACAAGATGCCGAAGTTCACGCGCACCGTGGCGCTGGAATTCTTCGGCCAGGCGCGCGATGCGATCCCCTCGATCGTCGAAATCAAGGACTACCTGGACAGCCTGCCGAAGAACGGCGACCCGGCCTTTGCCACCCTGCGCCTGGCCGGCCTGGAGCACCTGGACGAGCGCTACCTGCGCGCGGTTGGTTACGCCACCAAGTCCAAGCGCGGCACCCTGCCCAAGATGGCGCTGTTCGGCGACATCGTCGGCGACGACGAGAACGCGGTGGCCCTGGCCGCCTCGGAAGTGGTGCGCATCGCGAACACCCGCGTGGGCGAAGGCTTTGTCGCCGTGAGCGCCGAAGCGCGCAAGAAGTTCTGGCTCGACCGCGCCCGTACCGCGGCCATCGCGCGCCACACCAACGCCTTCAAGATCAATGAAGACGTGGTGATTCCGCTGAACCGCATGGGCGAATACACCGACGGCATCGAGCGCATCAACGTCGAGCTGTCGATCAAGAACAAGCTGCAGCTGAGCGAACAGCTGCACGCCTACCTGAGCAACGAGCACCTGCCGATCGAGAAGAGCGACGACGCCACCGGCGACACCGTCGACCGCGCCGAGATCCTGGGCGACCGTCCGCAGCAGGCGCAAGCCCTGGTGCAGCTGGTCGGCAAGCGCTGGACCTTCATCCTGGCCAACCTGGACGCCCGCCTGGCGGACGTGCGCGAGCAGCTCGCCACCCTCGGCCTGGATCATTTGTCCCCGACCCTGGAACAGCGCCTGGCCATCCAGCCGCACGCCACCCTGTTCGACGTGGTGCAAGACCACACCATACGCGTCTCGTGGAAAGCGGACCTGCGCGCGCCGCTGCGCCAGATCTTCAACGGCGCGGCCTACAAGTGCATCCTCGACGAGTGCACCGCGATCCACAAGCGCGTGCTGCGCTCGCGCGTCTTCGTGGCCCTGCACATGCACGCGGGCGACGGCAACGTGCACACCAACCTGCCGGTGAACTCGGACGACTACGCGATGCTGCAGGACGCGCACAAGGCCGTCGAGCGCATCATGAAGCTGGCGCGCTCGCTGGACGGCGTGATCTCGGGCGAGCACGGCATCGGCATCACCAAGCTCGAGTTCCTGACCGACGAAGAGATCGGCGAATTCCGCGACTACAAGCTGCGCATCGACCCGGAAGGGCGCTTCAACAAGGGCAAGCTGCTCAACCTGGAGGGCGCCCACGCCGACCTGCGCAACGCCTATACGCCGTCCTTCGGCCTGATGGGCCACGAATCGCTCATCATGCAGCAGAGCGACATCGGCGAGATCGCCAACAGCATCAAGGACTGCCTGCGCTGCGGCAAGTGCAAGCCGGTGTGCACCACCCACGTCCCGCAATCGAATCTGCTGTACTCGCCGCGCGACAAGATCCTCGCCACCTCGGCCCTGATCGAAGCCTTCCTGTACGAAGAGCAAACCCGCCGCGGCGTCTCGATCCGCCACTGGGAAGAGTTCGAGGACGTCTCCGACCACTGCACCGTGTGTCACAAGTGCGTGACGCCTTGCCCGGTCAACATCGACTTCGGCGACGTGTCGATGAACATGCGTAACCTGCTGCGCAAGATGGACAAGCGCAGCTTCAAGCCGGCCAACCGCGCCGCCATGTTCTTCCTGAACGCGACCGATCCGACCACCATCAACGCCACCCGCAAGGCGATGGTGGATTGGGGCTACAAGGCCCAGCGCGTGGGCGCGGGCCTGCTCAAGGGCCTGGCGAAAGAGCAGACCAAGGCGCCGGCGCCGACCACCGGCAAGGCGCCCATCCGCGAGCAGGTGATCCACTTCGTGAACAAGAAGCTGCCGGGCAACCTTCCGAAGAAGACGGCGCGCGGCCTGCTCGACATCGAGGACGACAAGATCATCCCGATCATCCGCAACCCGAAGGCGACGACGGCCGACACCGAAGCCGTGTTCTACTTCCCCGGCTGCGGCTCCGAGCGCCTGTTCTCGCAGGTGGGCCTGGCGACCCAGGCGATGCTGTGGGAAGTGGGCGTGCAGACCGTGCTGCCCCCGGGCTACCTGTGCTGCGGCTATCCCCAGCGCGGCGCCGGCCAGTACGACAAGGCCGACAAGATGATGACGGATAACCGCGTGCTGTTCCACCGCATGGCCAACACGCTGAACTACCTCGACATCAAGACCGTGCTGGTCTCTTGCGGCACCTGCTACGACCAGTTGGCGACCTACGAGTTCGAGAAGATCTTCCCGGGCTGCCGCATCATGGACATCCACGAGTACCTGCTGGAGAAAGGCATTAAACTCGAAGGCGTCAGCGGTACCCGCTACATGTACCACGATCCCTGCCACACGCCGATGAAGATGCAGGACTCGCTCAAGACCGTGAACGCGCTGGTCTCGACCGTCGACAATGTGCAGATCGAGAAGAACGACCGCTGCTGCGGCGAGTCGGGCACCTTCGCGGTGAGCCGTCCGGACATCGCGACCCAGGTACGCTTCCGCAAGGAAGCCGAGATGGAGAAGGGCGCCGACAAGCTGCGCGCCGACGGCTTCAAGGGCGACGTCAAGATCCTGACCTCCTGCCCGTCCTGCCTGCAAGGCCTGTCGCGCTACAACGAGGACGCCGGCACCACCGCCGACTACATCGTGGTGGAGATCGCCAGGCACCTGCTGGGCGAGAACTGGCTGCCTGAGTACGTGGCGCGCGCGAACAACGGCGGCATCGAGCGGGTGCTGGTATGACGGGGTGCGAATTGTGCGCACTGGCCGCTCCAAGGGTCTGGCGCGGGCCGAAGTTCAGCGTCATCGTGGTCGATGACGCCAGCTATCCGGGCTTTTGCCGCGTGATCTGGAACGAGCATGTGCGCGAGATGAGCGACCTGGCGCGCGAAGACCGCCTGCTGCTGAACGAGGCCGTGTTCCAGCTGGAAGAGGCGGTGCGCGAAGTCATGCGGCCGCTGAAGGTGAATGTGGCGAGCCTGGGCAATGTGGTACCCCACCTGCACTGGCACGTCATTCCGCGCTTTGCGGACGACGCCCATTTCCCGGCGCCGGTGTGGGCGGCGGCCGTGCGCGAGACGCCTGCCGAGGTATTGGCCGCGCGCCGTGCGCTGCTGCCGCAGCTGGAAGCTGCTATCCTGCGCCGTTTCACGTAATCGAGGATCGCCATGCCCAATCCGACTGAACTGACCGTCCGCCAGAAATCGCGCCTGCTCGACATCGCCTTCGACGACGGCGCCGCGTTTTCGATTCCCTTCGAGCTGCTGCGCGTGTATTCGCCGTCGGCCGAGGTGAAAGGGCATGGGCCGGGGCAGGAAGTGCTGCAGGTGGGCAAGCGCGAGGTCGGCATCACGGAGGTGGAGCCGGTCGGGAATTATGCGATCAAGCCGGTGTTCTCGGATGGGCACGCGACCGGGATCTTCAGCTGGGACTACCTGTACAAGCTCGGGAGCGAGCAGCAGACACTGTGGCAGCAATACCTGGCACGCCTGAAGGCGGCCGGGTTTGACGAGGAGAGCGGGCGTACGCCTGGAGCCGAGCTGCCGGGCGCGCCGGTGATGTCGGGCTGTGGGCACAAGCATTGATAGGCGTAAGGTGGACGGGTTCCCCGTCCACCTTACGATCGAGGCACCGGCAAATCCACCTGCTGTAGAAGTTTCCGCGCACACTCTCGCACCGCCTCGCGCAATGCCGCCGGCCGCCTGATCTCGAAATCGAAGGGCAAGCCCGCCAGCTGCCTCGCCATCCAGCCGATATCGTCGGCCTGGTTGTGCATCACCACCCCATCCTGCATCTGCTCGAACACCGCGATCGTGCGCGGGAACTGTCCCTGCGCGCGTTCCAGGGTGGTCTTGAGCAGCACCTCCACCGCATGCGCGCGCGGCAGGATGGCGACCGAGCGCTGCAGGTAGGCCAGCGCATCGAAGTCTTGCGGCCGTTCGAACTGCCGCTCCAGCGACTCCACCGCGCGGATGCGGTCGAGACGGAAGGAACGGATGGCGCGCCGCAGATGGCACCAGCCCACCGCATACCAGCAGCCGCCATGGTAGGCCAGTCCGTAGGCGTCGAATCCACGTTCCGACAGCCTGCCCGCCGCGTCGCCGTACTGCAGGCGCACGCGCTGTCCGGTCCGGGCCGCGACCGAGAGCGCGGCCAGGGCAGTGTGGCTGGGGCTGGCGGACGCATCCCGAACGTCGAGCTGCACGGTCTCGTCGACGGCGCGCACGCGCTGGCGCAGGCTGGCGGGCATGGTGCGCTCCAGCTTGGCCTGGGCGCTGGCCACGGCCGGCACGGTGCGGCCCAGGCCGAAGCTGCGCGCCGCCAGCAGGCCCACCGACAGCGCCACCGCCTCGTCTTCGCTGAACATCATCGGCGGCAGCTTGAACCCGGCCACCAGGCTGTAGCCGCCGGCGCGTCCGCGCTCGGCCGTCACCGGTATCCCCATCTCTTCCAGGGTAGCGATGTAGCGCCGCAAGGTGCGCGCATCGACGCCGAGGCGGGCGGCCATTTCGGCGCCGCTGATGCGGCCATGGGCCTGCAGCAGTTCCAGCACCGCCAGCACGCGGGTCGTCGGCTTCGTCATATCGAAAATGTTGGTAGAAATCAGGGCCGATTATGTCCTGATTGGCGCTTACGCTGCAATCCTCATCGTTCACAGGGCAGGAGAAAAACATGGATGCGGCACAACTGGGATGGTTCTTCGCGGTCGTCTTCGGCGTGATCGCGCTGCCGGGACTGGACATGGCCTTCGTCCTGGCCAGTTCGATGCGCGGCGGCAGCAGCGCCGGTTTCGCCGCCGTGGGCGGCATCATCGCGGGCGGCGTCGCGCATACCCTGATGGGCGTGCTGGGCGTGGCCGCGATCCTGGCCGTATGGCCGCCGCTGTTCAACGCCATGCTGCTGGCGGGCGCGGTCTACATCGGCTGGATCGGCTGGACCCTGCTGCGCGCCAGGGCGGCGCCTGCGCTGGCGATCGCGCCGCAGGCGCAACTGCAACTCAAGCAGCGGGGACGTGCGATCTTCCTGCAGGGGATGCTGACCTGCCTGCTCAATCCGAAGGCCTATGTGTTCATGCTGGCGGTCTTTCCGCAGTTCCTGCGTCCCGCCCAGGGCGCCTTGTGGGGACAGGCGGCCTTGCTGGGCCTG
>NZ_JBAMDH010000063.1:0-15562 GCF_036961685.1 Massilia sp. DD77 | reverse complement strand
GCACTTCTCGCAGGCCGACGGCCCCGCGCTGGCGGCTTCGTGGCGCGCGATGGTGCGCAACTACGGCACCCAGCTGATGAACCGCGAGCTGCGCGCCCACGCGGGCCAGCTGCCGCCGGCGGTGCTGGTGGCGAACCAGGACGGGCGCGTGCTGCGCCAGGCCGACGGCACGGTCCTGCCGGGCGACGCCTGGCGCTTCACGGTGCATGCGGGCGGTCCCAAGGACCAGCACCTGCGCGTGGTGCAGGACGGCGCCGACGCCCCGCCCGGACGGCGCAAGCGCGGCCGCGCGGCGCTCAGGCTGGAGCTGGAGCTGGCCGACGGTACGGCGGTCGTGGTGCAGGTGGAGCCGATGCCGGGCGGCGTGGCGCTGGAACTGTGCGCGCCGGATGCGCTGGCCCTCGGCAAGCTGCGCGGCTTGCAGCCGATGCTGGACCAGGCGGTGGCGCGTGCGGGGCTGAAGGTGCTGCGCTGGAGTTTCCGCGACCGGCTGCCGGTGGGGCCGGCGCATGCGCGGGTGGCGGCGGACGACGCGTCGCAGGTGTTGACCTTGCCGGTGTTCCGCGCGGCGGCGGAGCTGGCGCTGGTGCTGCCGGCGTAGGGCCGGCGGCAAAGCCGCCACCCCTACGATTCGGGTAACGCCGCGCTTAACCCACCGTCCCCACGATCGACACATCCCGGTTCTCGGGAATCTCGTTATACGACAGCACATGCAGCCCCGGCGCGAACAGGCGCGCGTAGCGCGCCAGCAGCGGGCGCACCTGCGGCAGCACCAGCAGCAGCGGCGGCGTGTGCGCCTGCTTCATCTGCTCGCGCGCCACCGGCATGTTGATCTGCAGCTGGGACAGCAGCTGCGGGTCGATCGGGTAGTTGTCCAGCGCCACCTTGCCGCCGCCGTTCTGGCGCGCCTGGTTCAGGGAACCGAGCAGCATGTTTTCCAGTTCGGCCGACAGGTTAAAGGCCGGCATGTCCTTCTTCTTGCCGTACAGGCTAGACACGATCTGGCGGCGCAGCGCGCAGCGCACCTCGGCCGCCAGCAGGATCGGGTCCTTGGTGGTTTCCGAGCTGTCCAGCAAGGTGGTGGCGATCACCACGATGTCCTTCAGCGACACGCTCTCGGCCAGCAGGACGCGGAACACGCGCAGCAGCTGGGTATGGGTCAGCGCCTTGTCCAGCGCGCCGGCCAGCTTGGGCGACAAGGCGGTCAGGCGCTCCAGGATCGCCGGCACGTCTTCGTGGCGGAACAGCTCGTGCAGGTATTCGCGCACCACCTTCGAGGTGTGGGTGGCGATCGCGCTCGCCACCTCGACCACCTGGTAGCCCAGGCCCAGCGCATGCGCCTTCTGGTCCGGGGTGATCCAGGTGATCGCCATGCCGTAGGCCGGCTCGATGCCCGGGATGCCATCCAGCTCGCCGTAGACGTTGGGCGACGGGATCGCCATCAGGTGCTCCGGCATGACTTCGGCCTCGGCCACCACGGTGCCCGACAGGCTGATCGAATACTGCGAGGGGCGCAGGGCCAGGTCGTCGCGCACGCCGATGGCGGGCAGCAGCATGCCCATCTGCTCGGACAGGCTCTGGCGCACGCCCTTGATGCGCTTGGTGAGCGGTTCCCCCTGGGCCACGTCGATCATGCCGACCAGCTTGTAGCCCACGGCCACGGTCACCGGCTGCACGACCGGCAGCGCCTGCCAATCCAGTTCCGGCGCGCGTTCTTCGCGCAGGGCCGCTTCGATGGCGGCCACGCCGGCGTTGTCCGGGGCCTTGACGCGCTTGGTCAGCTTCCAGCCGACATAGCCGACCACGCCGGCGAAGATAAAGAAGGTAAAGGTCGGCATGCCCGGCACCAGGCCGAGGACGACCATCACGCCCGCGGCCGCGAACAGCACCGCCGGCTGGGCCAGCAGCTGGCCGCCGACCTGCTTTTCCAGGTCGCCGGACTCGCCGATGCGGGTCACGAGGATGGCGGCGGCGGCGGACAGCAGCAGCGCCGGGATCTGGGCCACCAGGCCGTCACCGATGGTCAGCAGCGCGTAGACCTTGAAGGCCTCGCCCATCGGCAGGCCGTGCATCAGGGCGCCGATCGCGATACCGCCGACCAGGTTGATGATCAGGATCAGGATCGAGGCGACGGCGTCGCCGCGCACGAATTTCGAGGCGCCGTCCATGGCGCCGTAGAAGTCGGCTTCGGCCGCCACGTCCTTGCGGCGCACGGTCGCCTGTTCCTGGTTGATCAGGCCGGCGTTCAGGTCGGCGTCGATCGCCATCTGCTTGCCCGGAAGCGCGTCCAGGGTGAAGCGCGCCGACACTTCCGAGATACGTTCCGCGCCCTTGGTCACCACGATGAAGTTGATGATCATGAGGATCACGAACACCACCAGGCCGACCACGAAGTTGCCGCCGATGACGACGTTGGCGAAGGATTCGATCACATGGCCGGCCGCGTCCGGGCCGTTATGGCCGTTCAGCAGGACCACGCGGGTGGACGCCACGTTCAGCGCCAGGCGCATCAGGGTGGTGCCCAGGATCACCGTCGGGAAGACCGAGAAGTCCAGCGGCCGCTTGGCCGAGACCGAGACCAGGATCACGATCAGCGCCAGCACGATGTTGAACGTGAACAGCACGTCCAGCAGGATCGGCGGCAGCGGCAGCATGATCATCGCCAGGAGCGCGATCAGGAACACCGGCGCGGCGAACTTCTGGCGCTTCAGTTCGCCGATGAAGGCGTTGATGGAATTCATGGAGAAACCTCACTCAGATGAGATGGGACCACCACCTCGTTGGGGAACCGTGGGGGCGCCTGGCGCCGGCCTGCACGGAACGCATTCAGTTGTAAGACGTAGTTCAGCACCTGCGACACCGCCTGATACAACTGGGCGGGAATCTGCTGCTGGACCTGGCTCGTGTTGTAGATGGCGCGGGCCAGCGGCGGCAGCTCCAGGGTCTCGACCTTGTGCTCGCGCGCCACCTGCTTGATGTACAGCGCCATCTCGTCCACGCCCTTGGCCACCACGAAGGGCGCTTCGGCGCGGTTGGTATCGTACTTCAGCGCCACGGCGTAGTGCTGCGGGTTGACGATCACCACATCCGCCGTCGGCACCGTCTTGCGCACGCTGCGCTGGGCCAGCTGGTGCTGCAGCTGGCGGATGCGCTGCTTCACCTCGGGACGGCCCTCGTTGCTCTTATGCTCTTCTTTCATTTCCTGCTTGCTCATGCGCTGGTTGCGCATGAACAGGAAGTGCTGCACCGGGACGTCGATCAGGGCGAAGATCACGAACACCATGACCATCGCCATCAGGGCGTCGAACATCAGGCCGGCGCCGCGCAGCATGGCGTCGCCCAGCGCCATGCGCTGCAGCTCGACATAGCCCTGGATCCCGCCGCGGCAGGCGAACCACAGCACGCAGCCCAGCACGATCGCCTTCAGGGCCGAGGTGGCGAAGCCGATCCAGTGCTTTTGCGAGAACAGGTTGCCCAGGTTCTTCATGGGGCTCAGGCGGTCGAACTTCGGCGCCATGTTCTTGCTCGATGCCACGAAGCCGCCCGGCACCACGCTGGCGACCACGATCGCCACCGGCACCGCGGCCAGGGGCAGCACCATCTTCACCAGCAGCATCACGGCGCCGGTGAACACCACCGACATCGCGTTTTCCATCGCCCCCGCCTCGCCCAGCGGCACGAACACCATGCGGAACAGGGTGCGGAAGCTCTCCAGGTAGTCCGGCAGCATCATCGAAAACACCTTGAGGCTGACCAGGATCCCGACCGCCGTCGACAGGTCGCGCGAGCGGACGACTTGCCCCTCTTCGCGCGCCTTCTTCAGCTTCTGCTGTGAGGGCTTTTCTGTCTTGTCGCCGCCACTATCGGACATGGCTCATCCTCATCTGCTGGGTCAGCATCTCGAGCACCTGGTTGGTCATGGCGACGTAGTGGTCGGGGATGAAGCGCACCAGCTGCACCAGCATCAGCAAGCCAAAGATCGTCACCAGGGAGAAGCCCAGCGAAAACAGGTTCAGGCTCGGCGCCACGCGGTTCAGGAAACCGAAGCCGATCTGCACCACCATCGTCGAGAACACGATCGGCAGGGCCAGCAGGATCGCGGCCGCGAATACCCAGCCCAAGTTCAGGGCCACCGTTTCCAGCAGCATCGGGCCGTAGCCCGCGCCCACCGGCCAGGCCTTGAAGCTCTGGCCCAACACCGTCATCAGGATCAGGTGGCCGTCAATGGCGAAGAACACCAGCATCGCCACCAGCGACATCAGGCTCGACACCACGTCGGACACGGCGCCGTTGACCGGATCGTTCATCTGCGCCATCGAGAAGCCGATCTGGCTCGAGGCCAGGAAGCCCAGCATGGTGATCACGGCCATCGCGAACTGCAGGGCCAGGCCGATCACGCCGCCGATGATGGCCTGCTCGAACATGGCCACCACGCCCGCCAGCGAGAACGGGTCGGGCATGGCGCCGCCCTTGGTAATCGGCAGCATCAGGAAAGCCAGCACCACGGACAGCAGGGCCTTGACCGGCATCGGCACCGCGCCCTCGCCCAGCACCGGAGCGGTGACCATCATCGCCATGATGCGGGCGAAGGGCCACCACAGGGCGCCAAGCAGCGGCAGCAGGAAGCTGACCAGTTCCATCAGGCTAGCGGACGCTTACGCGACCAGCGTCGCGGCGCGCTGGAAGACCGAGATGCAGTAATCCATCAGGGTCGTGGTCATCCAGTGGCCGGCCACGATCACGGCCAGCAGGGTCACCAGCAGGCGCGGCAGGAAGCTCAGGGTCTGCTCGTTGATCTGGGTGGCCGCCTGCACCAGCGCGACCACCAGGCCCATCAGCAAGCCGGGGATCACCAGCACCATCACCAGCAGCATCACGATCTGCAGGGCTTCGACCACCAGGTCGACGGCGATATCGGGACTCATTCGACGATTCTCTCTATCATTAATAGCCGTGGATGCTGCCGACCAGGGTATTCACGGTCAGGGTCCAGCCATCGACCAGCACGAACAGCAGCAACTTGAAGGGCAGCGAAATCACCAGCGGGGACAGCATCATCATGCCCATCGCCATCAGCACCGACGACACCACCAGGTCGATGATCAGGAAGGGAATGAAGAGCATGGCGCCGATCTGGAAGGCGGTCTTCAGCTCGGAGAGCACGAAGGCGGCCAGCTTGACGGTGAAGCCGCGTTGCTCCGGGGCCAGGTTGGCCGGTTCGCCCGCCAGGCGCCCGACCTGGGCCAGCGAGGTCTTGCTGGTCTGGGCCAGCATGAAGCGCGACACCGGCACCTCGGCGATTTTCAGGGCCTGCTCGAGGCCGATCTTGTCCTTGTCATAAGGCATGAAGGCGTCGCGCCATACGGCTTCGCCGACCGGACGCATCACCAGCATGGTCAGGATCAGGGCGATGCCGGTGATGATGCGGTTCGGCAAGCCCTGCTGCAGGCCGAGGGCCTGGCGCAACAGCGACAGGATGATCACGAAGCGGGTGAAGCTCGTCATCATCATGACCATGACGGGCAGCAGCCCGAGCAGGGTCATGAGCACCAGGATCTGCGACTTGACCGTCATCCCCTGGGTGGAACCGGGGATGATCCCGGGCAGCACGTCCTGCTGCTGGGCGGCGACAGGCAGTGCACACAGCAGCAGCCCACCGGCGAGCGGCAAGGAACGGTAAAACACGCGACGCACGGCTGCGCCGCGGGCAGCACGCATCATGAAGCGAGCAGGTCCAGGTTCAGGCCGTCCAGGTCGACGACCTTGAGACCATACTGTTCACCGGCGACCACGACTTCGGCGCGGCCGATCGCGGTGCCGTTGACCTTGATGACCAGCGGTTCGCCGGCCAGGGCGTCGAGCGGCAGCACCGAGGACGGGCCGATCGACATCAGTTCCTGCAGCGAGACGCGGGCCGAGCCCACTTCCAGGGTCAGGGTGACGGGGATGCGGCGCATCATTTGCGGCAGCTGGCGGCCGGCCTTCTTGCCGGCGGCGGCGGTGGCCGCTTCCACACCGTCGAGGTCGTCGATGATGAGGTCGGCGCCAGTCAGTTGCTCGTTGAGATTCATGTCCATTTATTCGGCATCTTCAAAAGAGGTTAAACACAACTTCCCTTTGTGTTCGGCCACAGCGGCCGTGAACAGGCGCGATTCGTCCAGCAGCACGTCGGCGCGCCCGACCGATACGGGGATCACGTCGCCGACCTTGAGGTCGAACAGCGCCGCGAGCGTGATCTCCTTGCTCACCAGACGGCCGTCGAGCTTGACGTGCAGGCTCGCGGCCAGCGGTTCGGAGGCGCCACGCGTACTGCGCGAGCTGCCCTTCTCCGCCATCAGCCCCTGAAGGACATGGCCCATCAGTTGCTGGTCGAGACCGATCCACAGCAGGCTATCCTGGTCGGCCTGGGGGGCGCGCAGCGCCACCCGGATCACCCAGCCCGCCTTGCCTGGCGCCGCCGCCGGCGTCACCTGGCCTAGCGGCATCTCGGCCGGCGCATCCGCACCCACCATCGCCAGGCCCTCGGCCACGCGGGCGTCGAGCATGCCGGCCAGCTGCTGGGTCAGGGTCGCCGCCAGGCGTTCCTCGGTGGCGGTGACTCTTTCATTAGCCAGGTCGCGCGGCGCCCCCTGGCTCGGGGTGCGGCGGGCATAGCGGCCTTCCAGCAGCCCCAGCAGCAGGGAACGCTCGAAAGCGACGGCGGCCATGCCGAAACGCCCCTGGACGCCCAGCCAGCGCAAACCGGCCTGTTCAGGCGCGCGCTCGAAGCTGAGCTCGGTCAAGCGATAGGCGCCCCAATAGCGGCGCCCGGCCGGCGAGGCCATGGCTTCGCCCAGCGTTTCATGCAGGCGGGCGGCGAAGGACGGCAACAGGTGCACCGGCCGGCCCAGGAGGGCCGGGTCGAGCACTTGATAGTCACGCGAACGGTCGGGTGGATTGATCGGCATAGTTAATTGTTACGGAGTAACGAGAAATGACGTTTTTTCATTCCCACAAGCAACTATTATACAGGGATATTTGCGTGCGACACTTTGAGATTCTCCTTTGATTTCCTACTTGCCCTACGGTAAGATCTCTTCATCGCATCGCAGCATCAAGGGCCCTCTCCCCTACGCACAGAGGTAAATACAGCGTAAAGGGAGCAGAAACAAACGGGCGTTCGTAGACCAAGATTTAACAATTTAGGCCCTCACCGAGGCTGCGGGACAACAAAATAAGTCACATTTTGTCGTCTCCAAACAACACACAAACTGCATGGGAACTCCGATGGCAACTGAACTCGCCGGTTTGATCAAAGCCGACCTTGCACAACTGACCAACGAAGCGAGCCGCCTGGCAATCCAGCCGGCCGCCGACTTCGCGGCGCAAGGCACATTTAACAATTCGCAAGGCGGCTTCTCGTTCGCACAGACCATGAAGAACGCCATCGCCGGCGTCGACGCCGAAGACCGCGCCGCCGCCGACCGCATGGCGGCGGTCGATGCCGGCAAGAGCGACGACCTGGTGGGCGCCATGCTGGCGTCCCAGGAGGCCAGCCTGTCCTTCTCGATGCTGATGCAGGTCCGCAATAAAGTGATGGGCGCGGTCGACGAACTGCTCAAGCTTCCGGTCTGATCCCTTTTCTTCTTAACGAGACGTTCCAGTGATCTCTACCCTCAAGTCCGCTTTCGGCGGCAAGCTGGCAGCGCCAGCCCTGCCCCCGGCCCTGCGCAACAATCTGCCCCTGCTGCTGGGCCTGGCCGTGGCCATCACGGCCGCCGTCATGATGTACCTGTGGCAAGACCAGTCGAGCTACAAGCCGGTCTTCGGCGCACGCGAGAAGGTCTCCGCGAGCGACATGATGACCGTGCTCGAAGGCGAACAGATTCCCTACCGCGTCCACCCGGAAAGCGGCCAGGTGATGGTGCCGTCCGGCGAGCTGGGCAAGGTGCGCATGCTGCTGGCCGCCAAGGGCGTGACCGCCCAGCTGCCGGCCGGCCTGGAACTGATGGACAAGAACGATCCGCTGGGCGTGTCGCAGTTCGTGCAGGACGTGCGCTTCCGCCGCGGCCTGGAAGGCGAGCTGGCGCAGAGCATCCTGACCATGGACGCCATCGCCTCGGCGCGCGTGCACCTGGCCATCGCCAAGACCAGCGCCTTCGTCACCGGCGCCGGCGACCAGTCCTCGGCCTCGGTCGTGATCGCGCTCAAGCCCGGCCGCAGCCTGTCGAACGAGCAGATCGCCGCCATCGTCAACATGGTCTCGAGCAGCGTCGCCAACCTGGCGCCGACCCGCGTCTCGCTGGTCGACCAGGCCGGCAACTACCTGTCCTCGCGTGTCGACCTGACGGACGGCTTCGACGGCGCGGTCCAGGGCGACAGCGCCGCCAAGCGCTATACCGACGACGTGCGCAAGAACGTCAACGAACTGCTGGCCCCGGTGCTCGGCGCGAACAATTTCAAGCTGAGCGTCACGGCCGACGTCGACAACGACAAGATCGAGGAAACCCAGGAAAAATACGGCGAAGCGCCGAAGGTCACCAGCGAAGCGATGCGCGAAGAGATGGAGCGCAACCGCATGGCCCTGGGCGTGCCGGGCACCCTGTCGAACCGTCCGCCGCAAGCCGCAGATCCGGCGGCCGCCGCCGACGGCCAGGCCGCCGATCCCGCAGCCGCAGCCGCCAAGCAGGACGACGGCAGCGCACGCAAGAACGCCACCACCCGCCAGTACGCCTATGACCGCGCGATCACCCAGATCAAGCGTTCGCGCGGCCGCCTGAAGAAGCTGTCCGTCGCCGTGGTGCTGAACAATGCCAGCGCCGCCAACGCGAAGATCGGCTATACCCCGGCCGAGCTGGCCAACATCGACAAGATCCTGCGCAGCGGCCTCGGCATCGATGCGGCGCGCGGCGACGTGCTGGCTGTTTCAAGCCTGACATTCCCGGCCGCGCCGGTCGCGCAGGAATGGTGGCAGGAACGCGACAACGTGGTCGACATGACGGGCTGGGGCGTCTATGCTATCGGTGCCCTGCTCGCCTACTTCCTGCTGGCCCGCCCGCTCCTGCGAGCGGTCACCACGCGCCTGGCGCCGCAGCCTCCGCTTGCCCCCGCCGCTCCTGCCCTGCCGGGTTCGGGGTCGGGTGGCGCAGCCGCCGCTCTGCCGGGCAACGAGGTCCAGCCCGCCATGTCGGTGGCCGCCCTCGGCGCCCCGCACGCCGTCTCCGGCGGTCCGGGTGCGGTGGTTCCCCTGCTCGAAAACTACGACCTGCCTCCAGCCGGTTCCCCTGTCGACGTGATGGTCGACCATTTGAAAGTCCTCGCCGGCAAAGAGCCTGAGCGCGTTGCCGAAGTCGTCAAACAATGGGTGCAGAAAAAACATGGCCGAACTGAATAATCTCGACGGCGCCGAAACCGGCGTCCTGACCCCGGTCGAACAAGCCGCCATCGTGCTGCTGTCGATCGGCGAAGAAGGCGCAGCCGCCGTGCTGCGCTGCCTCGAGCGCGACGAACTGCTGGAACTGACCCAGGTCATGTCGCGCATGAGCGGCATGAAGGTCGACACCGTCAAGACGGCCATCCAGAACTTCTTCGACGACTACCGCCAGCAGAGCGGCCTGCACGGCGCCTCGCGCAGCTACCTGAAGCGCTCGCTCGACCTGGCGCTCGGCAGCGACATCGCCAACAGCGTGCTGAACACGATCTACGGCGACGCGATCCGTCCGATGATGGCGCGCCTGCAGTACGCCTCGCCCAAGTGGCTGGCCGAATTCGTCTCGTCCGAGCACGTGCAGATGCAGGCCGTGTTCCTGGCCTTCCTGCCGCCGGCGCTGGCTTCTCAAATCTTGGAAGCCTTGCCTCAGGAGGGTCGGGAACTCGTTCTGCTGAACATGGCGCGCCTGGACGAGATCGACCGCGACGTGCTGCACGAACTGGAAGACCTGGTGGGCCGCTGCCTGTCGGCGCTCGACACCCAGAGCGCCAGCGTGGAAGGCGTGCGCCAGGTCGCCGAAATCCTCAACCGCCTGCAGGACAACCGTGCCGGCATGGTCGAGCTGCTGCGCGCCCACGACCCGGAAGTCGTGTCGCAGATCGAGATGTCGATGTACGACTTCTTCATCCTGTCGCGCCAGACCGAACAGGTCATCTCGCGCCTGCTCGACGAAGTGCCGCTGGAGCAGTGGGCGATCGCGCTCAAGGGCGCCGAGCCGGCCCTGCGCGACGCCGTCCTGAGCGCGATGCCGAAACGCCAGGCGCAGAGCTTCGAGGACCTGATGCGCCGTTCCGGCCCGGTGCCGATGTCGCGCATCGAACAGACCCGCCGCGAAATCATGGTCACCGTGAAGGCGCTTGCCGACGCCGGTGAAATCGACATCCAGCTGTTTGCCGAGGCAACCGCCGAATGAAGCAATTCCGGTCCTATCACTTCCCGCCGCTGCACCAGTTCACGACAGCGCTGCCGCCCGGGACCACCGGTCCCGGCAACGGCGCCGGTTCGGCCGAGGAATGGCAGGCCGCGCTGGCCGACGGCTACCGCCAGGGCCAGCGTGAAGGCTATGAGGCCGGCCTGGACCAGGGCCGCGCCGACGGCTATCCGCTCGGCCAGTCCGAAGGCCTGCAGCGCGGCATCGAAGAAGGCCGCGCCATGGCCCTGGAACAGCTGGAGCAGATCGCCAAGCCGGTCGACGCCATGCTCAAGGGCCTGAAGAAGCTCAAGACCGACCTGCGCGCGGCGCAGCGCAAGGAAGTGGTGGACCTGGTGGGCAAGATCGCGCGCCAGGTGATCCGCGCCGAACTGGCGCTGCAGCCGGTGCAGCTCCTGACCCTGGTCGAGGAAGCGCTGGCCGTGATGCCGCCTTCGCGCGAACAGGTCGAGGTCTTCCTCAATCCGGAAGAACTGCGCCGCGTGCTGGAGCTCGATCCCAAGCGCGCCAAGAAGTGGACCCTGCTGCCCGACCCGGCGCTCGAGCCGGGAGAATGCCGCGTGCGTTCGGGCGACCATGAAGTCGACGCCGGCTGCCAGGGCCGCCTCACCGCCGTGATGGACCAGGTGCGCGACCAGCTGCTGTCCGACGAAGAAGAGGAAGAAGCATGACGGCCATCGCCCAACGCCTGCGTTCCGTCGAACTCGGCGCGGTGCCGGTGGCCCTGCCCACGGGCCGCCTGGTCGGCGCCCAGGGCCTGCTGCTGGAATCCGTCGGCTGCCGCCTGCACACCGGCCAGCGCTGCCGCATCGAGACCGTCGATGGCGGCTGGCTCGACGCGCAGGTGGTCGGCTTCAAGGAAAAGATCTCCTACCTGATGCCGTTCAAGAAAGCGAGCGGCCTGGTGACCGGCGCGCGCGTGCTCCCGGTCCAGGAAAAGAGCGAACTGATGATCGGCCCCTCGTGGATGGGCCGCATGGTCAACGGCATGGGCGAACCGATCGACGGCCTGGGCAAGCTGGGCGGCGACCAGCCCCTGGCGACCACCCCGCCGAAAGTGAACCCGCTGCGCAAGGCGCCGGTCGAGGAAGCGCTCGACGTCGGCGTGCGCGCGATCAACTCGATGCTCACCATCGGCAAGGGCCAGCGCGTCGGCCTGATGGCCGGTTCCGGCGTCGGTAAATCGGTGCTTCTCGGCCTGATCACGCGCCAGACCGTGGCCGACGTGATCGTGGTCGGCCTGATCGGCGAACGTAACCGCGAGGTGCGCGAATTCGTCGAGAAGTCGCTCGGCCCGGAAGGCCTGAAGCGCGCTGTGCTGGTGGTGGCGCCGGCCGACGAATCGCCCCTGATGCGCGTGATGGCGACCGAGATGTGCCATTCGATCGCAGCCCACTTCCGCGACCGCGGCCAGAACGTGCTGCTGCTGTGCGATTCGCTGACCCGCTACGCGATGGCGCTGCGCGAAGTCGCGCTGTCGCTGGGCGAGCCGCCGGCCACGCGCGGCTATCCGCCCTCGGTGTTCTCGAACCTGCCGCAGCTGGTGGAATCGGCCGGCAACGGCGAGAACCCGAAAGGCAGCATGAGCGCGATCTACACCGTGCTGGCCGAAGGCGACGACCAGCAGGACCCGGTGGTCGACTCGGCGCGCGCGATCCTGGACGGCCACATCGTCCTGACCCGCGAGCTGGCCGAGCGCGGCCACTACCCGGCGATCGACGTGGCCCAGTCGATCTCGCGCTGCATGGCCCAGGTGGTGGGCCCGGAACACGCGGCGGCTTCGCGCAAGCTGAAGGCCGCGATGGCGCGCCATGCGCGCGTGCGCGACCTGATCCCGCTCGGCGCCTACGTGCCGGGCGCCGATCCCGAAACCGACAAGGCGGTGCGCCTGCAGCCGCAGATCGAAGCCTTCCTGTGCCAGGGCACGCGTGAAGAAGCGCCCCTGCCCGGCTGCATCGATGCATTGAAAGCGATGATGGCATGAGCCAGAACAAACAACAGGCGATGATCGCCAGCCTGGGCACCATGGTGCAGCTGCGCAGCACCGAGGTCGAGCGCCTGCAGGCCGACCTGGCCAGCCAGGAAGCCACCCGCAACCGCTACCAGAACAACCTGGCGCGCCTGAACTCGCTGACCGAAGGCAGCGGCCCCTCGGGTGCGCTGCCGCTGGCGCAGGCGCTGAACTGCGGCGCCTACAAGCAGAACGTGATGGCCATGGCCGACGCGCACAAGGTCGACCTGCAGCTGCACGAGGCCAATATGGCGGTCTCGCAGCGCAAGCTGACCGATGCCTGGACCCGCCGCGAACTGCTGGGCAAGGTGCTGGAGCAGCAGCAGGCGCTGGCCGCACGCGACCAGGAACGCGCTACCCGCAAGCGCGAGGACGATATCGCCACCCAGTCATGGATGGCAGGACGGGCGGACTAAGCCCAGTACGAGCAACAACGAGCAGCAACGAGCAGCAAAACAAGGAGAACGACATGGCATCGGCAATTACCGCACCTACCTACGACCCGATCACCACCGCGCAGTCGCTGGCGGACAAGTACGTCATGGCGCGCCAGCAGATTCTGGACACCCAGAACCGGCAGGCCACCGCCACCGAGAAGGGCCTGAACGAACTGAGCTCGGCGATGCTGGCCTTCCAGACCAGCCTGAGCTCGCTCACCGGCCTGTCCAAGACCATGTTCTCGCAGGCCGCGACCTTCAGCGACACCTCGGTCGGCAGCGCCACCGCCAGCTCCACCGCGGCGGCGGGCAGCTACTCGTTCTTCGTCAAGCAGCTGGCGACCGCCAGCCAGGTGTCCTACTCGGGCCTGACCGACAACGCGGGCGTGGCCGGCACCCTGAACATCAACATGGGCGGCTCGCTGGCTTTCGCGGTCAACCTGGGCGCGGCCGATACCGACGCCAACGGCACCTTGAGCACGCGCGAACTGGCGGCGGCGATCAACGGCGCCACCGGCAACACCTCGATGGTCACGGCCTCGATCGTGACCACCGGCGCCACCTCGGAACTGGTGCTGACCGCCAAGAGCACCGGCGCGGCCACCGCGATCACGATCGACACTTCCGGCGTCACCGGCACCTCGAGCCTGGCCCAGGCCAACGCCGATCCGCTGCGCGTGCGCACCCTGGTGGCGGCGCAGGACGCCGAGATCCGCGTCGGTTCCGAGAACGGCACCCCGATCGTCCAGGCGACCAACACCTTCACCAACATCGACGGCGTGTCGATGACCTTCACCAAGGCCCAGGCGCCCGGCGCCGCCCCGGTGGGGATCACGGTCGGCGCGGACAACAGCGCCACCACCGCCAACGTGCAGGCCTTCATCGACGCCTACAACAAGCTCAAGACCACGCTCAACAAGCTGACCAATGCCGGCGACCCGGAAACCGGTTCGGCCGGCGGCGCCTTCGCCCACGATGGCGGCATCCGCTCCCTCAACGAGCGCCTCAACAACCTGCTGCGCCCGGCGAGCGGCGATTCGCTGGCCGCCTACGGCATCATCGCGACCAAGGAAGGCACGCTCGAACTGCGCTCGGATCGCCTGCTGCGCCAGCTGGCCGCCAACCCGACCGGCCTCGACACCCTGATCGGCAAGGCCTCGGGCACCCCGACCGGCATCGCCGGCGCGCTCGACTCCTACCTCAAGACCTGGAGCAACAGCGTCGACGGCCAGATCAAGCTGCGCAAGGAAGCCACCGACACCCAGCAGATGGCCCTGGTCGACCGCCAGGCCACGCTCGACAAGCAGTACGATTCGGCCTACCAGCGCTACCTGCGCCAATTCACGCAACTGCAAGCCATGCAGGGCGCCATGACCCATAACGCGTCGCTGTTCGACGCACTGTTCAGCAACGACGACTGACGAGAAAAACGATGTCCTATCAAGAAGCCTACGGCAGCTACCACGCCGTCAACCTGGACGCGCAGACTTCGCGCGCCTCCCCGGTGGAGCTGGTGCTCCTGCTCACCGACGGCCTGCTCGACGAGCTGGCCCGCGCCCGCGCCCACATCGCCGCCAAGCGCTACGAGCAGAAGGCCGCCAGCATCGACAAGTGCGTCGAGATCATCAACGGCCTGTCCAGCTCGCTCGACTTCGAGCAGGGCGGCGAGACCGTCGCCAACCTGGCGCGCATCTATGACTTCTGCGCCCAGCACCTGCACGGCGCCGGCATCAAGCTCGACCCGAACATGGTCGACGAGGTGATCCGTCTCCTGACGACCATCCGCCAGGGCTGGAAAGGCGTGCAGGAACGCAATGGATAGGATCCGCGCCATCGACGGCCTGGCCGCCGCCCTGGACGACGCGTTCGCGCGCGCCGACTGGGACCGGCTCGGCCTTGCCGTCCAGGCCCTCGGCCCGCGCCTCCAGGAGCTGGCCAAGGCCGGCCGCTGGAACGCCGCCGAGCGCGCGGCGCTGGCCCGCCTGCGCGGCGCGCATGAACGCGCGCGCGCCGGGGTGGACGCCGCCAGCGCCCAGGTCCAGGCGCGCCTGGACGACATGGCGGGCAACAAGGAAGGCTGGATGGCCTACGCCCTCGAAGGCGAACTCGACACCGAACAAGACCACGCATGAATATTTCGATGAACAGCGCGATGAACAGCGGCGCCATGAACGGCGCGGCCGCTTCCGCCGCACCGGCAGCAGCGGCGGCGCCGGCCGACGCCACCGTGGCGGCCACCCAGCCGACGGGCGCCGCGCCTGCCGATCCGGCCCTGGCCGCGGCAGCCGCCGCTCCGGCGGCGCTCCCCTTCCAGCAATGGCTGGGCCTGGAGCAGATCGCCATGCCGGCCGACACCCAAGCCGAGCCGGCGCCCGACGCCGCGCCGGCGCCGGAAGGCGAAGCCGCCGCGACGCAGCCTGAAGCCGCCGAGGTGCAAGCCGCGCAGGCCGAACCCCTGCTGGGCGCCATGGCGATGCCGATGATGGCGGCGGCCATGCCGGCCATGATGATGGCGATGCCGGGTTCGCCGGCCGTCCTGTTCCAGGGCCAGGCGCGTCCTGGCGCCCAGGACCCGGCGCGGGCCAATGCCGAGCTCGCCGACGCGGCCGGTGCGGCCCAGCCCGCAGCTGGCGCCGCCAATGCGATCCAGGGCGGCGTACCTGCGCTGCCGGCTGCGGCGCCGGCGGCGGCCGTGCTGGCGCGCATGGCGCCGG
>NZ_JBAMDH010000062.1:0-16512 GCF_036961685.1 Massilia sp. DD77 | reverse complement strand
CCGCCGGCGGTCCGCAGCGCGGCCCGCCCCACCCGTCCAGCCCGCCCGGCCGCCCCGGCACACCAGCAGGAGCAGCCGGTGGACAGCGATGTCGCGCTGATCTCGGCCGTCATCGTGCACGCCAATGGCCATGCCGAGGCCGCGAACGAGGACGCGCGCGCCCGTGAATGAATGCCCCGGCGCGTGGTAAAAACCCCGCGCCGGATGCTTGACTGGGCGAAACTGCTGGGTGTTCACGCCCGCGGAGCGTTATACTGTACATAAGCACAGTAGGACGTTCCGTCATGATCAGGGTTCTGGAAAACGAGTTTTATTATCTGGACAATTTCCAGCGCGTCATCGATTGGATAGGCGAGCGCTATGCCGACCTGCTGGACGAGGACGAGCGCGCTTTCCTGGCCGCCTTCCCCGCCCTGCCCCGGAATGCCCGCGCCCTGTTCGTGCGCATGGTCATGCGCAAGGGGAACCTGTTCCGCGCCAGTAAGCTCAGCTATGCCGAGATCGGCTGCCCGGTCGAGGCCGCGGATCAGCTGCTGGGCACCGGCTGGATCGAGGCCGATCCCGCGCTGACCCTGGACGAACTGTTCGACCTGCTCTCCAAGCCCGAGATCGCCGAGGCCTTCGGCGGGCAGCTGCGCGCGAGAAGCGCGCGCAAGGCCGAGCAGCTGGAGGCCCTGCGCGAGCAATGCGCCGGCATGCGCCCCTTCTCGCAGTGGTATGGGGCCTGTGACGACCTGGCGCTGCGCATCCTGGTCAAGCCCCTGTGCGACCGCCTGCGCCTGATCTTCTTCGGCAACCTGCACCAGGACTGGACCGAGTTCGTGCTGTCCGACCTGGGCCTGTTCCGCTACGAGCAGGTCGAGTTCTCGGCGGATTCGCGCGGTTTTCGCCAGAGGCGCGACGTCGAGCACTACCTCCAGCTGCACGCCTGCAAGGAACGCTTCGCCGCCGGTGAAGACATCGACGCGGTGGTCGAGGACCTGCCCTGGCATGCCTTCGACAACGACTGGCTGGACAGCCGCCGCGAAAAACTGCTGTTCCAGGTCGGCCAGCACTACGAAAAACAGAAGGACTGGGACAAGGCCCACGGGGTCTATGTGCGCTGCCGCTTTCCCGGCGCGCGCGGGCGCGCGATCCGGGTGCTGGAAAAGCACGAGCGCTTCGACCAGGCCTACGCACTCCTGCAGGCGGCCCAGGCCGCGCCGGAGAGCGAGGCCGAACGCCAGCACCTGTCACGCATCGGGCCGCGCCTGGCGCGCCGCCTGGGCCATGCCAAGCTGGCGCCGCGCGCCAGGCAGGCGGTCGCGCGCATCGACCTGTGCCTGCCCCTGCCGAACGAAGACTGGTGGGTCGAGGGCGTGGTGCGCGACCATCTGGCGGCCGAAGCAGCCCCGGTCTACTACGTCGAGAATGCGCTCGCCAACTCCCTGTTCGGCCTGCTGTGCTGGCGCGCCGTGTTCGCGGCGATTCCCGGGGCTTTCTTCCATCCCTTCCACCGCGGCCCGGCCGACCTGTACAGCCTGGACTTCCACCAGCGCCGCGCCGCCGAATTCGCCGCCTGCCTGGCCGAGCTGGAAGATGGCCGCTACCGCGACACGATCCGCCGCCATTACGAGGAAAAATCCGGCATCAGTACGCCCTTCGTCTACTGGGATGCGCTCACGCCCGAGCTGCTCGAGCTGGCCCTGGCCTGCATCCCGCCCCTGCACCTGCGGCGCTGGTGCGAACGCATCCTGGCCGACGTCAAGACCAACCGCACGGGTTTCCCCGACCTGATCCAGTTCTGGCCGGCCGAAGGGCGCTACACGATGATCGAGGTGAAGGGACCGGGCGACCGCCTGCAGGACAACCAGCTGCGCTGGATCGAGTATTGCGCGGCCCACGACATGCCGGTGGCGGTCTGCTACCTGCAGTGGGAGCAGGCGGCTTGAAGGGCAGTACGAACTACACGGTAGCGGTGCGCGCCCTGTGCGAATTCACCGCCAAGCAGGGCGACCTCGACCTGCGCTTCACGCCCTCCCCCAGCGCCCAGGAAGGCATCGCCGGCCACGCGGTGGTCGCGTCCCGGCGCGGCGGCAACTACCGCGCCGAAGTCGCCCTGTCCGGCCAATGGCAGGACCTGACCGTGCGCGGCCGCGCCGACGGCTATGACCCGGACGAGAACCTGATCGAAGAGGTCAAGACCCACCGCGGCAAGGCGGACAACATTCCGGACAACCACCGCCACCTGCACTGGGCCCAGTTGCGCGTCTACGGCCACCTGATGTGCCTCGAACTTGGCATGGAGCGGGTCAACCTGGCCCTGGTCTACTACGACATCGGCAGCGGCCAGGAGACTGTGCTGCGCGAAACCCGCGACGCCGCCTGGCTGCGCGGCCACTTCGGGGATTTGTGCGAGCGCTTTTCCAGCTGGGCCGCCAGCGAAGCCGCGCACCGCGCCGCGCGCGACACGGCCCTCGGCGAGCTGCCCTTCCCGCATGCGGACTTCCGCCCCGGCCAGCGCCAGCTGGCCGAAAGCATCTACCGCGCCAACGCGAGCAAGCGCTGCCTGCTGGCCCAGGCGCCGACCGGCATCGGCAAGACCGTGGGCAGCCTGTTCCCGGTGCTCAAGGCCATGCCCCAGCAAGGCATCGACAAGGTCTTCTTCCTGGCCGCCAAGACACCGGGCCGCCAGCTGGCCCTGCATGCCGCCGCGACCCTGGGCGCGGGCCCGGGCGGCCCGCCCCTGCGGGTGCTGGAGCTGACCGCGCGCGACAAGCTGTGCGAGCATCCCGACAAGGCCTGCCACGGCGATTCCTGCCCCCTGGCCAAGGGCTTCTACGACCGCCTGCCGGCCGCGCGCCTCGATGCCGCCACCGTGCCCATGCTGGACCAGCAGGGCCTGCGCGAGGTCGCCGCGCGCCACGCGGTCTGCCCTTACTACCTGGGCAGCGAGATGGCGCGCTGGTCCGACCTGATGGTGGGCGACTACAACTATTATTTCGACGGCGGCGCCATGCTCTACGCCCTCAGCCTGAATAATGGATGGAAAGCCAGTGTGCTGGTGGACGAGGCGCACAACATGGTGGCGCGCGCTCGCTCGATGTACAGCGCCGAGATCGGCCGCGAGCTGCTGCGCAGCGCGCACGCCGGCGCCCCTCCCGTGCTGATGAAGGCGCTGGAAAAGGTCGGCCGCGCCTGGACCGAGGTCGATCGCGGCGCCGCCGCGCCCTACCAGGTGCTCGAAGGCGTGCCCGACAAGCTGGTCAACGCCCTGCAGAACGCGGCCGCCGCCGTCAACGACTACCTGGCCGAATTCCCCGGCCCGCTCGACCCCGACCTGCAGCGCTTTCACTTCGACGCCCTGGCCTTCGTGCGCCTGGCCGAATCCTTCGGCGAGCATTCGCTGTGCGACCTGGCGCGCGAGGGGGGGCGCGAGGGGATGCGCAACGGCCCGGGTGCGACCCTGCGCGATTCCACCATCTGCATCCGCAACGTGGTGCCCGCGCCCTTCCTCGGCCCGCGCTTCGCCCTGGCCCATTCGACCACCCTGTTCTCGGCCACGCTCAGCCCCTGGAATTATTTTTGCGACCTGCTCGGCATGCCGGAGGACACGGCCTGGGTCGACGTCGAATCGCCCTTCCGCGCGCACCAGCTCGAGGTGCATGTGGCGGCCAGGATCTCGACCCGCTACCAGCACCGCGCGGCCTCCGTGGGTCCGATCGCCGACCTGATCGCGCGCCAGTACGGGGAAAGGGCTGGCAACTACCTCGCCTTCTTCAGCAGCTTCGACTACCTCGACCAGGTGGCGGCCGAGCTGGCGCGCCGCTATCCGGAGGTGCCGGCCTGGCGCCAGGAGCGGCGCATGAGCGAGGCCGAGCGCCAGGCATTCCTCGACCGCTTCGCGCCCGGCGGCGAAGGCGTCGGCTTCGCCGTGCTGGGCGGCGCCTTCGGCGAAGGCGTGGACTTGCCGGGCGATCGCCTGATCGGCGCCTTCGTCGCCACCCTCGGTCTGCCGCAGGTGAACCCGGTCAACGAGCAGCTGCGCGAGCGCATGCAGAAGCTGTTCGGCGCCGGCTACGACTATACCTACCTGTATCCCGGCATCCAGAAGGTGGTGCAGGCCGCCGGCCGCGTGATCCGCACCGAGAGCGACCGCGGCGTGGTGTGGCTGATCGACGACCGCTTCGCCCAGCCGGGCATCCGCGCCCTGATGCCGGCCTGGTGGGAACTCGACGCGCCGATCTAGCCCAGGCGCTCCCGCACTTTCGGATGACTGCTGCGGCTGATCGGCAGCCGCACATCGTTCTTGAGCACCGCGCAGTAATTGTCCTTGCTGACCGGCTCGATGCGCGCGATGGCGCCCACGTTGACGATGTAGGAGCGGTGGATGCGCAGGAAGGCCTGCGGGTCGAGCTGGCTTTCCAGTTCGGACAGGCGCTGGTTCTTGAGCCAGGTCTTGCCGCCCGCCGCGATCTGGACATAGTCGTCCTGCGCCTCGATATAGTCGACCTGCGAGGCCGGCACCACATGCACCTTCGAACCATCGCGGATCAGGATGCGTTCGAGCGGCGCGTGGCGCTGCGCCGCCTCGGCCACCACCGCCTCGACCTGGGCCGCCTGGGGCGCGCGCGAACGCGCATGGTCCAGGGCCTGGGCCAGGCGCTCGCGCGAAAACGGCTTGAGCAGGTAGTCGATCGCATGCACCTCGAAGGCGCGCAGCGCGAACTGGTCGTAGGCGGTGGCGAAGATGTAGTGCGGCTTGCTGCCGGCCAGCTCCACCACTTCGAAGCCGTCCAGCTTGGGCATCTGGATGTCGAGGAAGACCAGGTCGGGATCGTGCTCGGCGATCGCCTTGACGGCCTCGAAGCCGTTCGCGCATTCGCCCACGATCTCGACGTCCGCATGGGCGGCCAGGAACTCGCGCAGCAGCATGCGCGCGAGGTGTTCATCGTCGACGATCAGTACCCGCATCCTTCATTCTCCCTTCATTGTTCCGCCTCGGCGGGCAGCACCAGGTCTACCCGGAATGCATGTTGTTCCCGCGTCCAGTGTACGCTTGCTTCGTGGCCGTAGGCCGCGGCCAGGCGCTGGCGCACGTTGACCAGGCCGATACCCCTCCCGGATTGCGCCGCGCCGCCTTCATCGCCGTCGGCATCGTTCTCGACGCGGATACGCAGCAGCGAGCCGGCGCGCTGCGCGTTCAAGCGGATCAGCCCGCCCTCGAGGCGCTGGGCGATGCCGTGCTTGACCGCGTTCTCCACCAGCGGCTGCAGGATCATGGGCGGCAGCAGGCAGCGCGCGGCTTCCGGCTCGACCGCGCACTCGAATCCCAGGCGCGGGCCGAAGCGCACCTGCTCGATCGCCAGGAACTGTTCGGCCAGGGCCACCTCGTCCGCCAGCGCCACCTTGCGGTGCGCCTCCAGGCCCAGCGTGTGGCGAAAGAAGCCGGCCAGCTTCAGGGTCATGTCGCGCGCCCGGCCGGCATCGATGGCGGTCAATGCGCTGATCGAGTTCAGGCTGTTGAACAGGAAGTGGGGATCGATCTGGGTGCGCAGCATGCGCAGCTCCGCATCCTGGGCCAGCAGCCTGAGTTCCAGCTCGCGCGTCTCGGCGCGGCGGGCGCGATCGAATTCCAGGGCCAGGTAGTGGGCCGCGCCGCTCATCCCGTACAACAGCACCCCGACCCCGAACATCACCGCCGCGAAGGGACGCGACACCCGCACCCCTTCCCACGCCGGCGCCAGCGACTGCCACAAGGCCGCCCAGGCCGCGCCGGCCGCGCACCACAGCACCGAGGCCGTGACCGCGCTGAAGAAGAACACGGCCAGCACCGCGCCCAGCGGCTTGCTGGCCAGCGGGTAGGCGCGGCACAGGTAATAGGCCGAGAAGCCGCAGGCGCTCGCATATACCAGGCTCAGGGGCACCGCGAACAGCAGGCTGGCGCCCGCCCCGGCCCCGGTGGTGGCGTTGATCAAGCCGGCAAGCAGCAGGCCCAGCATGAGCCAGGCCAGCAGGTAGAGCGCGGCGCTGCGCCGCGCCCAGAAGCTTGCTCCCATCAGTTGCGGACTTCCACGCCACCCATGATCGCATAGCCGCGGATCACCAGCCGCTTGGACCCGTCCGGCGGAGCCATGGTCTTGTCCTCGAAGCCGCCCATGATCGGGGTGCCTTGCAGGACCACGGTCCAGTCGGGCGGACACTTGATGGTGATGCCGCCCCAGAAGGTGAACACATTGATCACCGCCTCGTCCAGGGGCTGGATGGCGCAGCCGCGCATGTCGAGCGAGCAGCCGCCCATCACCGCCGTGATCTCGCCGCCGCGGAAGGCCTGACTGGTGACGCGGCGTTCGAAGCCGCCCATGATGGCGGTGCTGTCGATCACGTCGTCGGCGATGCCGTCCTTCGACGAGCCGGCCAGCAGGCGCCGGCCGCGCGCCGCCTTGACCAGCATCACGGCGCCCAGGCCGATCAGGGCCAGCGGCCACACGGCGCGCCAGCTGAACTCGATGATGTCCATGCGGTCGAGGGTGAGCAGCACGCCGATGCCGACCAGGATCCCGCCTACCAGGCGTCCGCCCGGCGTCGCCGTGTCGCACAGCTTGACGGTGCCGACCACGATGAAGACCATGGGCCAGAACGAGAAGGCACGGTGCATGTCGAGGATGTCGAGGTTATCGAGCAGGAACAGCAGTCCCATCCCGATCACCAGCAGGCCCAGGATCACCTGGCTGGTCATGTTGGTGCGCGGCGGCTGGTAATCATTTTTCATGGCGGTTCCCCGAATGGTTGTTGGCGAAGCGGCGGGCGATGAAGGGGTCGAGCACGAGCTTCACGCCCCAGGCCAGGATGAACAGCGGCCAGCTGTTGCGGAAGGTCAGCCCGAACAGGTTCTCGAAGACCGCGAACAGCCACAGGCCGATGAAGACCAGCCACAGGCCGCCGCCGAACTCCTTCGGGCTCGGGTAGCCGATGGTCTGGTTGATGCCGACCACGACCAGCAGCAGCGGCCAGTAGCGCCACAGCGATGTCACGTCCATGTAGCCGAGGCGGTCCAGCAGGACGGCGCCGCCGACCACGATGAGGAGCAGGCCCCACACGATCTGCTTGCGCCAGCGGTATGCGTCTTCCGAATTCATGTTGTCCTCCCTGTTTGTTATCGAACTGGAAGCACGATACCGGAAGCGGTATTGACGGTGGAAGCGCTTTTCGGTGAATGGCGGACGGGGGGCGGCGAATGGCGAAAAATTCGGCCGGCCGCGTGGGGGAGGATGTGAATGGAGAGGGAATGAGCGCGCTGTATGCGGCATGGGTAGGATTGGCGGCGCTGCCGCCGACGCGTTCAACCGGCAGGTGCGAGACGATGAAGCGGAATAGGACGCAAATGTCCGTTGAGCGCGCCGGCGGCGAAGCCGCCAACCCTACGAAAAAAAATCCGCCTCGTGGAGGCGGGTTTCCTTGGAACCGGAGCGAATCAGGCCGACGCCGCCTGCTCGCGCATAGCCTGGCCCTTGGGCTGGTTACGGTACTTGGCCCGTGCCTCGGCCTGGCGCACGGCTTCGCGCGCCACGTTCGAGCGCTTGATCTCGAGCCTTTCCTTCTTGCCGCGGTGCTGGGCTTCGTTCTTGTTGCCGATCTTGTGCGTCATGATGCCTCCTGAAGTTTGCTTGGCGCGGCGCCGGCCCTGAAGCTTGCGCCGCCGGTGTTAGGAGCGGTTGGTTCCCATCTTGAGGTCCGCGGGCATCAGCATGCCCCAGCCGAGCTGGCGCCGGATTTCCTCCGGCGTAGGCGGCGGTTTCGGATCGCGCGAGCGGCGCTCGAGGTATTCGCGAACCAGGTGCTTGGGTGGGTGCTTGACGTCGGACATGGCAACCTCCGCTTCCGTTGTGGGCCGCCGTACACGATGGTACGCCGGTCCGGATTCTGGTGCCGGTCCTCGAGGCGACCGGCTAACCTGCTGAGGTATCGGGACACGCCGAACCGAATCGCACGTCCCTCACTCACACGGCTTCATCATAGCGGGCCCCCGGATGCGCTACCGTTAGCTGGCGCACACTTGTGTGTCGGACGACACGCCGTGCACGTGACGGCGTATTCACCGTCGAGCTGCGCCGCGAAGAAAAAGGGGAGCCGAAGCTCCCCTTTCACCGCGTTGCCGCGCCAGGCGATCAGAACTTGTAGCGCAGGTTCAGGAAGTACTGGCGGCCGCTGACGTCCAGCTTCTGCTGCTCGTCCTCGCTGTAACGATACTGGGCGCGCTTGGCGTTGGTCAGGTTGGTCGCGCTGAAGGCCAGCTCCAGGTTCGGCGTGAGGTAGTAGTTGGCGTTGAAGGCCAGCGTGGTCACGTCTGCGGCGTAGGTCGGCGCGGTCGGCATCAGGATGCCGTTGATGGTCGACAGGCCCTGGCTGTTCGCGGTCGGCGACGGCGCGGTGGTGCTGTTGACGTATTCGCCGCGGTAGTTCGCCACCAGGCGGGTCGACAGCTTGTCGTCCTCGTAGTACAGGCCGATGTTGCCGGCCCATTCGGACGCGCCGACCATCGGACGGCCGTCATCCACCCTGGTCTTGGCGCGGCTGACGTTCGAGGTGAAGCCGAAGTTGGTCTTGCCGAACGGCTGCTCGTAGGAGATCTCGATGCCGTGGATCTTCGCGCCCTGCTGCGACGAGGTATTGATCGCGAAGGTCTTGACCGTGTTGTCGCGCGGGTCGGTCAGCTCGACCGTCGAGGAACCGGTGGCGCCGGTCTTCGGATAGCCCTGGATCTTCGAATGGAACACGCTCACCGACACGGCCGAACGCGGTGCGAAGTACCAGCCCCAGGACAGGTCGACGTTGTCGGCGGTCTGCGGCTCCATGTCCGGGTTCGGGCCCGTCACGCGGCAGCCGTTGGCGTCACAGGTCGGGGTGCCGAAGCCGCTGCCCAGCACGTTGTAGTTCTGGCGGCCGATGGTGCGGCTGGCGCCGAAGCGGGCGATCATGTCCTTCGTCAGCTCGTAGCGAAGGTTCAGGCTCGGCAGCCAGTTGTCGAAGTCGCGGTCGGTCGGGGTCTTGTAGTACATCGTGCCCGACAGCGGATTGAACGGCTGGCCGTCGAACACGCCGACGGCATCGCCCGCGGTCGTGATCGCGCCCGGGAAGGCGGCGCAGGTCGTGGCCGGCTGGCCCGGCGCGGTGCGCAGGCAGGCGCTGCGCGGGTTGATCGGGGTGACGATGTTGGCCTTGACATTGGTGCGCACGAAGCGCAGGCCGACGTTACCCGACCAGCGTTCGCCTTCCAGGTTGGCCATCAGGTAGGCCGCGGTCTGGCGCTCCTTCATGTCGATCTCCGAGCTCACGCGGCGCTCGAACTCCGGGCTGGTCTCTTTGGTGTTCTCCGCGGTGTACTGCTTGGTGAAGTCGCGGGTGTAGGTGAAGCCGGTATTGTCCCAGAAGCCGCCGCCCAGGCCGCCGCCGAAGTCGGCCGGATAGGGTGCGTAGCCGGTGGTCGGGGTGACGGCGTTGGCGGTCAGCGCGCCGGTGCCACTCGGATCGAGCAGCGGCTGGCGGAAGGCCGGGCCGCGGCGGCCGCTGGTGCGCTTGTGCTCGGCGATGCGCACGCCGCTCTCGAGCGACTGCACCCAGCTGCGGTTCAGCTTGTACTCGGCATCGAACTGGCCGCTCCATTCCTTGTCCTCGGTGCGGATGCCCGAGGCGGCGCGGTCCACGATGCGGTAGCCGCTGCCGTCGGCGTTCAGGCCCGGCACGTTGGCGCCGGCGTTGTGGTACTTGACATACGGCGCGTCGTGCAGGCCGCCCAGCGCATACGAGATGCCGGTGCCGTAGCGCGCCAGGGTCAGGCCCTGGTCGAGCTCGGTCTTGCCGATCCCGCGGCTGGCCGACCACAGGGTCTTGACCGTCAGGTCGTCGTTCACGCGGTATTTCGCATCCAGGTCCAGGAAGGAACTGGTGGCGTTGGCGCCGTCACGGAAGAAGCCTTCCGAGTTGCCCACGTACTGGGGCGTGGTGCCGTCCGGGAACACGATGTCGGCGGCCTTCAGCACCTTCAGCGGGTGGCCGTAGACGGTGGTCTCGTTGACGATCACCGGGTTGCGGATCTGCGCGTAGACGCGCTGCCCGTTCGAGTTGGTGTTGATCGCGGTGGCCGCGGTCGAGCCCAGCGGGTGGTTCTTGCCGAGCAGCATCGAGTAGATCGCGCTCGAGGTCAGGCGGCCGTGGTTGTCCGCGTCCAGCGAGGAGTGGAAGCCGGTGACATTGATGTCGAGGTCGTTGTTCGGCTTGAACTGCAGGGCGATCATGCCCCCCTTGCGGTCGCGCACCGATTCCACGAATTCCGAGCTCATCGAGCCCGGCATGCGCACGCCGTTCAGGTCCGCGGCCGTGTAGCCGGTGCCGGCCAGCGAGGCGTCGGTGATGCCCAGCATGGTCGAGGTGTTGATCACGTCCCAGCCGCTGCTGGTGCCGTAGGCGAAGCGCGACACCGAGTCGCGGCGCACGAAGCGCTTTTCGGCGAACAGCGAGGCGATCACGCCGAAGGTGTTGGCCTCGTTCTTCCAGGTGACCGAGGCGTTCAGGTCCGGCGCGTAGCGGTCCGCCAGATCGACATAGCTGCCGCCGACGCTGACCACGCCCGAGACGCGTTCCTTCTGGGACAGCGGCTTGCGGGTGGTGACGTTGATGGTGCCGGCCAGGCCGCCGTCGACGATGTTGGCCTGCGAGGTCTTGTACACGATGGCCTGGTTCAGCACGTGCGAGGGCATCAGGGACAGGCTGGTCGAGCGCGAGCTCGAGCCCTGGTCGGCGACGTACCAGTCGGCGCTCGAGACGGCGTGGCCATTGAAGATGATCAGGGACATGTCCGGGTTGGTGCCGCGCATCGACACCTTCTCGGCTTCGTCGTAGTCGGTGCGCACCGCGACGCCGGCCAGGCGCTGCAGCGAGTCGGCCAGGTTCTTGTCCGGCATCTTGCCCACGTCTTCGGCGGTGATCACCTCGACGTTGGCGGTGGCGTCGCGCTTGACGGCCAGCGACTTGGCCATCGAGGCGCGGATACCGGTCACTTCGACGGTTTGCATTTGCGTTCCGGCCGGGATTTCCTGCGCCAGGGCCGGCAGCGTCGCCAGGCTCCACACGGCCATCGACACCGCCGCGGCGAGCGGCTTCTGTTTGAACATCTTCATCTCCTGGAAAGGGTGCTATGGATCTTGCAAAGACAGTCAACGCACTGTCATGATTGGAGTATTGATGATCCGGCAAGGGGTGAATAATTACTTGTGTTATTCGCTATATAACTTGGAGGAATGTACATATTCGCCCGCGAGCCGCCCGGCCCTTGTGCAGACCGCTTGCATACCGCTACCATTCCGTCGGTTATGGGAGCATGCTAAGAATTCATTACCAATTGGCCCCGCCGCAGGGGTAGCTTGATGTTTTTTCACCACACCTACGGAAACACCGCCATGCGTTTCGCTTCCCTTTCCTGCCTGCTGCTGGCCGCCGCCCTCACCGGCTGTGCTTCTTCCCCGCCTCCGAAAGCGGAAGCCGCGCCGCCGCTGCCGCTGGCGGCGATCCTGGAAAAGCAGGTCTATCAGATGAGCCCGGCCGAAGCCGGGCGCTACATCGCCCACATCCACGAGGCGGAACCGGACCTGCGCAAGCGCATCGCCGCGATCGGCCGCAAGAACATCGGCCAGCCTTATTCGCTGCACCTGCTGGGTGAATTCCCCTATGAGATCCACGACGGCTTGCCGCTGTTCAGCCTGCAGCAGAGCGATTGCGTGGTGTTCGCCGAGCACACTTACGCGATGGCCTTGTCGCAGTCCTGGGAAGAATTCTTCTGGATGCTGCAGCGCATCCGCTACCGCGACGGCGTGATCGGCGTGGCGACCCGCAACCACTACACCGAGATGGACTGGAACGTGGCCAACCGCTGGCTGGTCACCGACGTCAGCGCCGAGCTGGCCGGCCCCGGCGGCCCGGCTTACGACATGACCGTCGACCGGGCGCGCTTCCTGCGCACCCGCCACAACACGGTGCGCGAGATCCCGGTCGAGACCAGCCGCCAGGCCTATGTGCCGAAGGACCAGGTGGCGGTCATCGCCGCCCAGCTGCGCGAAGGCGACTTCGTCAACGTGATCTCGACCCGCGACGGCGAATACTGGGCCTCGCACGTGGGCCTGGTGGTACTGGGGCCAAGCGGCGAACGCCACTTCCTGCATTCGTCCGAGCCGAAAGTGCGCGAGGAAACCTTCGACGCCTATATCGCGCGCGCCGCCGAGCGCGAGGCCCGCAATGCCCGGGAAGGCAAGCGCGGCCAGGTGCTGGCCGGCTTCAAGTTCCTGCGCCTGAACGAGCAGATCGCGGTGCCGCCGATGGCGCCGCAGCCGCGTCCGGGCCGCGCTAACGGCGCCTGAGCGTCGCTTGTGCCGCCGGCGCCCGCCGGCGGCATCCGCCTCCCGCCAGGCGGAATCCTCCCCTCCATTTCCCCTCGAATCGTCCGCGCCGCCGCACCGGCCCGGCCGCCTTTGCCGTTTTCCGTTTTCGCCATGTCCTTGGCGGCGATCTTCTCATTCAACTCAACAATAATTAGATAATCGGAAATTAATCCGAGTTCATTTCTTGTTATTAATTTCTTATTCTCAATCCGTCGTAATTCGAACATGTCCCCCAAGCCCGTTGAGTGAGCTCAAACCCACCACTCAATTTGACCGAGATAATAAACTTACAACAGCAGGACCAATCTGATCGAGGCATTATTTTTATCAGGAAAACCCTTGAGTTAAAACGCCAATTGCGCCGGTAACCATTTTTTTGCGCAATGCTCACTACCTGAGAAGCCGGAATCCATGTCTATTCAAAGCCGAAATGTTTACAGCGTGCTGTGCGCACGCCTGGTGCAGATGAACCGCACGGCCAAGGTAGCGCTGATGGTGGCGGCTGACCTGGTAATGCTTCCTTTGTGTTTTCTTATCGCCATGATATTGCGCGGGGGCGATTTAGATCTGGCCAAAGAATTCAGTCCGGGTTCTTATTTATTCATCGCGGCGCTCACCATCCTGGCGTTCTCCATGTCCGACTTATACCGGGCGGTGATCCGCTTTATCGACCACCGTCTATTAAGCATGTCCGGATTATCGCTGGCGATCGCCATTTTCTGCGCCTGGCTGGCCTTATTCGCCCTGAGCGACGTCGGTTTCCCGCGCAGCGCCCTCGCCATTTACTGGTTCATCGCCTTTTCCTATGTCGTCATGTCTCGCATCGGCCTGCGCAATCTGCTGCGTGCCCACCGCGGCCGCGCCGGCCGCGCCGGCCATGCCGTCCCGGTCGCCATCTACGGCGCCGGCGAGGCCGGCGCCCGCCTGGCCCAGGCCCTGCGCGACAGCGACGACTACCGCGCCCTGTGCTTCTTCGACGACAAGCGCACCCTGCACGAGCGCACCGTCGCCGGCCTGCGCGTGTTCCCCAGCGCCCGCCTGGCCGAGATGGCGTCCGACCTCGGCATCCGCACGACCGTCATCGCCCTGCCGACGGCGGCGCCGGAGCGGCTGCGCGACATCATGCAGCGCCTGGGCCAGGCGGGCGTGCCGGCCAAGATCCTCGGCCGCCTGGTCGACCTCGAGGGCGACAAGGCCGCGCCGGCCAGCGCCATCCGCGAACTCAGGTTCGAAGACCTGCTGGGCCGTCCGCCGGTGCCGCCGCGGCTGGACCTGTTCGCCCGCTGCGTGCGCGGCCAGAGCGTGCTGGTCACCGGCGCCGGCGGCTCCATCGGCAGCGAACTGTGCCGCCAGATCGTCACCCTCACCCCGTCCCAGCTGCACCTGCTCGACCACTCCGAGTTCGCCCTCTATACCATCCGCCAGGAGCTGGCCACCCGCTTTCCCGACCTGCCCATCCGCGCCCACCTGGGATCGGTTTGCAACGCCGACCTGGTCGACCGCATCCTGCGCGAGGGCACGGTCGACACCATCTACCACGCGGCCGCCTACAAGCACGTGCCCCTGGTGGAAGCCAACATCGTCGAGGGCCTGCGCAACAACGTGCTGGGCGCCCAGGCGATCGCGGCGGCCGCGGCGCGCCACAGCGTGCGCACCTGCGTGCTGATCTCGAGCGACAAGGCGGTGCGCCCGACCAACATCATGGGGGCCAGCAAGCGCATCGCCGAGCTGATCTTCCAGGCGGCGGCCGCGCGCGGCGGCGCCGCCGGCAACGCCGCCACCACCTTCTGCATGGTCCGCTTCGGCAACGTGCTCGGCTCGTCCGGCTCGGTCATCCCCCTGTTCCAGCGCCAGATCGCACGGGGCGGCCCGGTCACCATCACCCACCCCGAGGTGTCGCGCTACTTCATGCTGATCGCCGAAGCCGCCCAGCTGGTGATCCAGGCCGGCGCCATGGCCAAGGGCGGCGACGTGTTCGTGCTCGACATGGGCGAGCCGGTGCGCATCGTCGACCTGGCCCGCACCATGATCGCCATGCACGGGCTCACCGAACGCACGCCGCACAATCCGCGCGGCGACATCGATGTCGAGTTCGTCGGCCTGTTCCCTGGCGAAAAACTGCACGAGGAGCTGCTGACCGATGGCGTCGTGTTTCCCAGCGAGCACCCGCGCATCATGCGCATGAAGGAAAGCGCCCTGCGCCCGAGCGTGCTGGAAACCTGCATCACCTGCCTGATGATGGCCTGCGATACCCACGAGCGCGGTCCCATCGAATCGATGGTCAAGGCCATCGTGGCCGAGTACGCGCCGCAAGCGCCGCAAGCGGCCCCGGCGGCCGAAGAACAGGCCGCCGCAAGCACCGGCCTGAGCAGGAAGTTCGTGCCATTCCGCATTTAAGTGCGTTCCCCATCACTCTGACGTCACCGGCGAGGATACCCATGCGAGACGAGAACCAATCAGACCACCTGAAGCAGCTGCTGGCGCGGCTGCAAGACCGCAGCGCAGTGATCGGCATTATCGGCCTGGGCTAGACCTGGCGCGCATCGCCGCTCAAAGGACTGATGCCGCCGGTTTCGCCGAGCGCCTCGTTCAGGGTCAGGCGGCCGTTGTGCATGGTGAGCGCTTTCGGGCTGATCACCTCGCCCGAGACGAAGACCTTGCTTTCATCGCGCGAATGGACGCGCACCACGTCGCCGTGGGCCAGCAGGATGGCGCCCGGGCTCACGCCCTTCTGGACCAGCTCCCTCAGGTTGACCGTATAGCGCCGCTCGCCGCGCTCGAGGACGATACGGCTCTGGTCCGCCATGGGCGTCATGCCGCCGGCGCGGTTGAGCGCTTCGACCAGCGTCATGGGGATATCGTCGACCGGCTGCAAACCTGGCGTACGGACCTCGCCGTCGACGTAGACGCGCTTGCTGCGGTAGGCCTGGACCCGGAGCGTGAGGTTGGGGTGGGCGATGTAGCGCGCCAGCTTGCGGGTCAGCAGCTCGCGGGCGCGCTCCTCGGTCTGGCCCTCGACCGTCAGCAGGCCGACCAGAGGGAACTGGATGCGTCCCATGTGGTCGACCGCAAAGCCGGGCGCCGCCGAGTTGGGGGCCGCGGCGCCGCTGTCGGCCAGGGCGGTGGCCGAGTTCATGCCGCCGGCGGCGAGCTCGGGGTGGTCCCAGACGACGATGGCCAGGATGTCGCCGCGGCCGATGGTATACGGCGGCGGATGGGCCACGAACAGGGGCGTCAGGTCCTGGCGCGCCGCCCCGGTGGTCGTCTGGAGCTCGGTCGCGATCAGCTGCTCCGTGATGAGCTCGGCGGGCGGGGCCGCTGCGCCGCCCGCCGGACCGGCGTGCGAATCGAAGCCGAGACCGGTGGCGCAGCCGGACAGCGCCAGCGCGGGAAGCAGCAGCGGCAGCGGCAGTGATCGAAGCAGTGATCGAAGCAGTGACCGCAGTTGTGTAAGCAAGGGCGGCGCCAGCCGCCGACCCGAAGACACGGAATTGCGCCGCACGCGTACTGCGAATCGGCAACCCGATATTGCACCTGAACAAAACGAAGCCATGATTGTTGCCTATCAAAAATAGACGCGTTACTTGAGCCGTTCAGCTCAGCGTAAGGGGTCTATCGGGCCTGGTTTTGCAGCGCGTCAAAGGACGGGACTAAACGACCTACGGCGGGCGAAAGGCGCTTAGCGCATCTCTTCCATCAGCTTCAAGCCGTCGGCAAAAGCCCACACGCGGCGGATCTCGATGACATCGAAACGCGCCGCGACGTTGGGCGGGAATGCCGAGTAACGCGCGTTCAGGCGCACGAAGCGGCGCACCGCGTCGTCCATGTCGGGGCGGCCGCTGGAACGCAGGATGATCACGTCGTCGATGCTGCCGTCGCTGCGCAGGGACAAGCTGACCAGTGGATCGATGCGCACCTCGCGCAAGGACAAGCGCGCGCCGCCGAGCACCGCATTGCGTTCGAGCTTCTGGCGCACGCTGTCGACGTACAGGCGCAGCGGGACGTCGCGCTCGCGGCCGTCGGCCACCACGCGCCGTCCGTCCGGCGTCATGACGGCCGGACGCGGCGGCGCCACGCTGGGAATGGACACGCCGCGCAGCAG
>NZ_JBAMDH010000061.1:0-16811 GCF_036961685.1 Massilia sp. DD77 | reverse complement strand
ATCCGAACGGCGACTCGGTCCACATCGAGCTGCCGCCCCAGATCGGCGAAGAACTCTCGAACGCCATCGAAGCCGCCGTCGAAGACGCCGCCGAGCAAAAGGTGTCGCGCTACCACAAGCAGGCCTCGACCTGGTTCATGAACTTCGTGCTGCTGCTGGTCCTGGCCCTGTTCGGCACCAAGGCCCTGGTGGGCGGCAAGAAGCGCGCCGACGCCGAGCTGCAGGTGGCGAACGCCGCGGCCGAGCGCGAAGCGATGCAGCGCCAGTTGTCGGAAACTAAGATGCAGATGATGCAGGCCCAGGTGGAGCCGCACTTCCTGTTCAATACCCTGGCCTCGGTCGAGCACCTGATCACGGTCGATCCGCCGCGCGCCTCGGCCATGCAGCGCAGCCTGATCCAGTACCTGCGCGCCGTGCTGCCGCAAATGCGCGACAACGCCGTGGTGACCGGACTGGGACGCGAAGTGGACATGGTCAAGGCCTACCTGAACCTGCTCAAGATGCGCATGGAAGAACGCCTCACGGTCGACCTCCAGATTCCCGAGAGCCTGCGCAGCGCCGCCTTCCCGCCGATGATGCTGCAGTCGATGGTGGAGAACGCGATCAAGCACGGCCTGGAATGCAAGCCCGAGGGCGGCACGCTCAAGATCGTGGCCGACGTGGTCGACACCAAGCTGCGCGTCACCGTCACCGACGACGGGGTCGGTTTCGGGGTGGTGCCGAGCGACGGCACCGGCCTGGGGCTGCAGACCATCCGCGAGCGCCTCAAGCTGCTGCACGGCGACGCCGCCAGCCTGCACATCGGCGCCAACAGCCCGAGCGGCGTGATCGCTACCATCACCGTGCCCTATCAGTTATCGAAATAAGGGCGGGAATGGCTACTTGCCTGCCGGCCCGTTTCGTTGAATAATTGTCACTCCTTTCCAGCGACGAGAAGACCATGCCTACTGCAATCATTGCCGATGACGAAAGACTGATGCGCGACCAGCTGCGCATGCGCCTGTCCGAGGCGTGGCCGGAACTGGAGATCCTGGGCGAGGCCAAGAATGGCGAGGAAGCGGTGGAGCTGGTCGACCAGCTCAATCCGGACCTGACCTTCCTGGACATCCGCATGCCGGGCAAGACCGGCATGGAAGCCGCGCGCGAGATCGGCGACCGCAGCCAGATCGTCTTCGTCACCGCCTACGACCAGTACGCGGTCGAAGCCTTCGAGCGCGGCGCGATCGACTACGTGCTCAAGCCCACCGAGCCGGAGCGCCTGAAGGTGACGGTCGACCGCCTGAAGCAGCGCCTGGAGCGCCCCGACGAAAGCGTGAACCAGAGCGTGACCGCGATGCTGTCGCAGCTGGCCGAGAAGATCGCCGCCCCCAAGCCCAAGCACCTGCAATGGATCCAGGCCAGCATCGGCCAGGACCTGCGCATGATCCCGGTCGAGGACATCCTGTTCTTCCGGTCGGACGAAAAATACACCTGCGTGCAGACCGCCGGCTTCGAAGCCCTGATCCGCAAGCCGGTGCGCGACCTGGCGGACGAACTCGATCCTTCGCTGTTCTGGCAGATCCACCGCGCGACCCTGGTGAACGTGAATGCGATCGAAGGCGTGACGCGCGATATCCGCGGGCGGCATCTGGTGCAGATCAAGGGACGGCCGGAGAAGCTGGAGGTGAGCCGGAGTTTCCTGCATTTGTTCAAGCAGATGTGATTCGACTGAGCTAACTCTGTTCGACCAAACTTGGGTCCCCGCCTTCGCGGGGATGACGTTCGAAGGCAGATGGCCAAATCCAGCCATATACCTGTGCCACTAGCAGTAAAACCGTCATTCCCGTCACTGGCGGCAATGACTCCCCGCGAAGGCGGAGACAATGCCACTGGCATTGTCCCGCCCAAGTTCGTCGCCTACCCTTAGCGCATCCTTGCCCCACCCCTTTAGCGCCCCTCAACACCCCTCCCCGAGCCCCGACGTAATCTGAAAGCCCACCCACGCCCGGGCTTCGAATGGCACGACCCCGCATCACCCCCATGCGCAGCTATCGCCACCGCGGCAAGCGCCCGTCGATGCTGATGGCAGGCTTCCTCGGCGGCTACTGTGCCGGCCACCTGGCCGCCGCGATGCGCCGCGCCCGCCTCAGTGGCCGTGAGCTGCGCAAGACCGTGCGCGACCTGGACGGCCGCCGCATCGTCCACAGCGCCAGCGACGCCATCCTCTCGATCGACCAGCAAAACCTGATCCTGATGGCCAACCCGGCCGCCGCCGCCATGTTCGCCACCAGCGTCGCCGCCATGCAGGGCGGCCCGCTGGCACGCTACATCCAGGCGCCCAACGCAGCCGCGCAATCGCCGCTCGACTACTTCCCGGCCGGCAGCGGCCGCGCCGGGCGGCGCGCCACCGACTACGCCGTCACCGGCATCCGCGCCAACGGCCACCTGTTCCCGATCGAAGGCTCGATCTCCAGCGTCCAGCACGACGGCCGCGAGATCTACACCGTGATCCTGCGCGACGTCTCCGAACGCCACCTGGTGCAGCAGACCCTGGCGCGCTCGCACGACCAGCTGCGCCAGCTCTCGTCGGCCCTGCAGACCATCCGCGAAGAAGAACGCACCCACATCGCGCGCGAACTGCACGACGACCTCGGCCAGCTGCTGGCCTCGCTGCGCATGGACCTGACCCTGCTCGGGCGCACCGCCCCCCTTCCCGGCGCCAGCGTGCGCCTGATCCAGGGCATGGAAACCAACCTGCTCACGGCCATCACCTCGCTGCGCCGCATCGCCACCAACCTGCGTCCACGCGCACTCGACGAGGGCGGCCTGTATTTCGCCCTGCAGGGCTTGCGCGACGACTTCATCGAACGCCACGGCATCGCCTGCACCCTGCTGGCCGACGAATCCGAATTGCGCCTCGGCGATGCCGCCAGCACCGCCATCTTCCGCATCGTGCAGGAAGCGCTGACCAACGTCGCCCGCCACGCCGGCGCCGGCAGCGTGCTGCTCAAGCTGTTCCGCACCAGGCACGCGCTGATGGTGAGCATCCGCGACGACGGCCGCGGCATCCGCGCCGAAGACATGGACAAGGCCCAGTCGCTCGGCCTGGTGGGCATGCGCGAGCGGGTCTGGAACATGGGCGGCGAGATTTCCATCAGCAGCGACGAGCCGCCGGGCACGCGCATCGACATCGTCCTCCCTGTCGCCAAGCACCTCGTCTGAAGGGGGGCCGCATGCAGCTTGATGCGGCTGCAACATGGCTTGAATGTCATCAAGCAGACATATTGCCTCGCTAAGATCCCGGTCGATCTGAGTGACATCGCTCACTCAACATCTTGTCGAAACCACACTGGAGATCTTCATGAAGTATCAATGCCTCGCCGCCGCACTGCTGTCCTCCCTGCCGCTGTTCGCCCAAGCCCAGACCAATGTACAAGTCTACGGCGTGATGGACGCTGCCATCGCCATCGAGGACACCGATGCACCGGGCGAAGACCGCCGCACCGTAATCAACTCGGGCAACCAGTCGAGCAGCCGTCTCGGCTTCCGCGGCACTGAAGATCTGGGTAACGGTCTGAAGGCAATGTTCAACATCGAGGCGGGCGTGGCCCTGGACACCGGCGCCGCCGATTCCTCGCTGTTCGGCCGCCGCGCCGTGGTCGGCCTGCAGGGCGACTTCGGCACCCTGACCGTGGGCCGCGAGTACAGCCCGATCGCCGCCGTCGCCGCCGCCTCCGACATCCTGGGCCAGGGCATGTTCGGCAGCAACCTGTCGGCCTTCGGCACCAACCGCCTGACCCGCCGCCTGGCGAACTCGGTCAACTACAAGAGCAATGCCCTGTCGGGCTTCGTCGTGAACGCCGCCTACTCGGCCGGCGAAAAGAGCGTCGATCCCTCGGGCGACCTGATGGGCGTGTCGCTGGAATACAAGAACGGCGGCCTGTACCTGGGCGGCGGCTACCATGTGTTCGAGCGCCTGGCGACCGGCGACGACAAGGAATGGGCGTTCGGCGCGGGCTACAGCTTCGGCGCCTTCGAGATCAAGGGTAACTACATGGTCGCCGACCTGACCGGCGCGAACAACGAATACAAGAACGCCAACCTGGGCGCCGCCTACACCGCCGGTTCGAACAAGTTCTTCCTGAACTTCCAGCAGCAGAAACTGGAGTCCGGCGCCAAGGGCAACACCGTGTCGCTGGCCTACACCTACGCGCTGTCGAAGCGCACCAACATCTACACGACCTACGCCCAGCTGCGCAACAACGGCCGCGGCAACTTCGGCATCAACTCCTCGTCGACCAGCGTGACCCCGCCGGCCACTGCCCTCGGCGCCGATCCGTCGGTGCTGAGCCTGGGCCTGCGTCACTCGTTCTAAGAACGGTGGGCCGGGCGCGCGGCATCCCGCCGCGTGTCACGCACACCGCAAGCTCGCCGCATCCGCGGCGGGCGCCTCAAGCCGGCTGCGCCGGCTTTTTTCATGCCCGGCAGGGTTGGCGGCTACGCCGCCAACCCGACGATGCGGATGCCGCGCGCTGTCCTTCAGCCTGCGCGCCGCACCAGCGCCAGGTAGGGTTCCGGCGCACTCGCCGCGACGCGGTTGCGCCCCGCCGCCTTGGCCTCGTACATGGTCTCGTCGGCGCGCGCCAGCGCCTGCTCGAGCTGCTCGCCGCGCGCGATCACGGTGACGCCGATGCTCAGGGTGAGCAGGGCCATGCCTTTGCGCTCCGGCCGCCCGACGGCGGCCTGCACCGCCTTGCGCAGCTTTTCGCCGACGGCGCACGCCGCCTCCAGGTCGGTATCCGGCAGCAGCAGCACGAACTCGTCGCCGCCCATGCGCGCCAGCACGTCGCCGCCGCGCAGCACCTTGCGCACGCTATCGGCCACCAGGCGCAAGGCCGCGTCGCCGGCGGCGTGGCCGCTGGCGTCGTTGATCGCCTTGAAGTTGTCCAGGTCGACCAGCATCAGGCCCAGCGGCTTGCCGCTGCGGACGGCGCGCGAGCGTTCGCGCGCGGCCACTTCGTGGAATGCCTTGCGCGACCAGGCGCCGGTCAGGTCGTCGTGGCGGGCCGCGTACTCGGCGAGCGAAACGATCTGGCGGTGCGCGACCAGCAGGCCGCCCAGGGCCAGCGCAGGCAGGGCCAGCGAGGCCGCGACCAGGAACAGCGTGCCGACGGCGCTCGGCTGCAGCAGCGAACCCGGGGGCTGCTGGGCCAGCGCGAGCCAGGCCACGCGCCCCGCGTGCCCGAGCGCCACCAGCGCGCACATCGCCAGCACGAAGCGCTGGGGATAGAACGGCCCCTGCCAGGACGCGCGCGCCGCCAGCACGGTGCGGGCGATCGCCACGCACACGCCCGCCTGGAACAGCGAGACCAGGACGCTGCGCGCGGCGAAGGAGTCGATGTGATAATGGAAGAATGCCACCAGCACGCCGAAGGCGGCGACCAGGGCGGCCAGCAGCGGCTTGCCGGCCTCGTGCCCGGTCAACTGGCGGTAGCCCGCCACCAGGGCGGCGCCGGCGGCGGCGTAGGCGAGGTTCGCGCCCTCGTAGGCCAGTACGGGCGGAAGTTCGCGGCCGAAGGCGTACAGCACGTTGCCGGCCATGCCCAGCACCGACGCCAGCAGCATGGCGCGCATGCCGCGCACGCCGTCCGCATTCACGGACAGCAGCGCGAGGAAGGTCAGGAAGCAAAGCAGCGAGGCGATGAGGAAGATCTGCTGGGTGGCGAGCATCGTGAAGCGAAAGGAAGCGGCAGGCGAACGCCCGCGTGCCGCTATTATGGGCGCGCACGCTTCCTTGCGCTGAAGATTCGCTCCAACAGTGGCCAATCGGCCACAGGGAATTGTCGATCAGGCCACGCCGGCCGTCTCGCGCGCGGCCGCGCGCTGGCTGCCGGCCGCATCGGCTTGCAAAGTAAGCACGACTTCGGCGCCGCGCGCGGGGCGGTTGCGGATCACGAGCCGGCCGCCGATCCTGGCCGCGCGCTCGCGCATGCCGGTCAGGCCCCAGTGGCCGGGGCGGCCATGCATCTGGACCAGGGGATCGAGCCCGATGCCGTCGTCGCGCACGGCCAGCACCATCTGGCCGCCGTGGCAGGCCAGGTCGATCTCGATCAGCTCCGCGCGCGCGTGGCGCACGGCGTTGGCGATCGCCTCGCGCGCGATGTGGTAGACCTCGTCATGCAGCGCGCAGGGCAGCTGCACGCAGTTCCCCTCGGTGCGCAGCGCCACCCGCACCGTGCTCCCCTCCTTCAGCAGGGCGGCGGCATCGGCCAGGGCCTGGGCCAGGGTCGGGGCATCGGCGGCGACGCGCAGGTCCATCACCTGGTCGCGGCCCTCCAGCACCACCTTGTCGGCCAGGTCGAGCGCGCTGTCCAGCTGCTTGCGCGCCTCGCTGCCGGGCTCCAGGCGCAGCGCCAGCGCCTGCAGGCGCAGGATCAGGCCCTGCAGGCTTTGCAGGAAAGTGTCGTGCAGGGTGCGGGCGATGCGCTCGCGTTCGTTGAAGCGCTCTTCCAGGCGCGCCTGCAACTGGCGCCGGACCTGCGCCAGCCGCAGGCGCACCAGCAGGAAGACGGCCAGCGCCGCCAGCGCCACGCACAGGGCGGCGAAGGCGCGCGTCTGCACGAAGCGCGGGCGGATCTCGAAAGGCGCCGTGGCCGCCACGCCACTCGCCACGCCGTCCTCGTTCATGGCTTCGACCTCGAAACGGTAGCTGCCCGGTCCCAGGTTGGTGTAATAGGCAACCCGGCGCGCGCCGACCTCCTGCCAGCCCTGGTCCAGCCCCACCAGCCGGTAGCGGAAGGACACACGCTCGGGCATGGTGTAGCTCAGGGCCGTGTAGTCGATCTGCAGCCGCTCGGTGCCGGGCGCGAAGGCGGCGATCCCGCCTGGCAGGTGGCGCCGGCCGCCGGCATGGATGGCCTGGATCTCCACCAGCGGAGCAAGCGCGTTCGCGCGCAGGCGCGCCGGGTCGAACCAGGCGGCGCCATCGGTACCGGCGAGCCAGACCTTGCCGTCGGGCGCGGTGAAGGCGGACGGCATGCGCACCACGGTTTCCGCACTGCCCGGATAGCCCTCGACCTCGTTCCACAAGCTCGCGCGCAGCGGCACGGCGGCGTCCCGCATGGAGGCGCTCCAGTCCGCGGCGCGCACCCGCAGCAGGCCGCGGCTGGTGTTGAGCCAGCGGTCGCCATCGGCCGTCAGCGCGATGCCGGAGACGTTCGACAGCGTGTCGGCCTGTTCCGGGACGATAGGCCGGAAACGCCCATCCCGCAGGACCGCCATGCCGTTGTCGCCGCTGAGCAGTACCTCGCCGCGCGCATCGATGAAGCGCACGCCGCCCAGGGCGATGCCGTCGCGCTCCCCATATTCGCGCCAGTCTTCGCCGTCGCGCAGCACGACGCGGTTGTTGCGCAGGCCAAACCAGGTCCGCCCGCGGGCGTCCGCGGTCGCGAACAGCAGGCCTTTCAGCTGCGGGTGGGCCTCCGGCGGCAGCCACTTGCCCCCGTGCCAGCGGTACAGGCCGCGCCCGCCGATGCCGACCCATAGGCTGTCATGGTCCTGCACGACCAGGATGACGTAGTTGCGCTTGTTCTGGCCCGGCAGGACGGGGGGCAGCGGAATGCTCTCCAGTAGCTGGTCGCCGCGCCGGCGCTCGATCCGGCGGTTGCCGCCGACAAGCACGGTACCGTCCCCGGCCGCGGTCACCACATAGGCGTTCTGGTCGGTCGGCACCAGGCGCATGGCGCCGTCATCCACGCGCCAGAGCCGGGCAATGTCGCCGGGCGACTGGGTGGCGGCCCAGATCGTGCCGCCGCCGTCGTGCGCCAGGCCGAGTCGTTCGGCATCGGAAGGAAAGGGCAAGCGGATCAGTTTGTTGTGCCGGAAGCGCTCGAGCCCGGCGACCGTACCGACCCAGATGTTGCCCTCCCGATCTTCCATCATCGAATGCACGTTCAGGCTGCTCATCTGCCACGACTGGTCCAGGCGTTCATCGCCGACGCGGTCCGGAAACTGCTTTTCGTTGGCCTGCCAGCTCGCGGGAAAAGCACGGCACAAGCCCACTGGGCAATTGCCCTTCCAAAAATTCCCATCGCGGTCGAACAGGGTCTGGAAGCTGCTGCCGGCCAGCGCCCTGGCGGGCGCCGGACGCCAGCCGCCCGCCGGCTCGGGCAGGAGCCGTACCCGGCCATCGTCGAGGATCCAGACCCGCCCGTCCGGCGAGCCCAGGATCAAGGGATTGTGCCGCACCGGAAACAAGGGCGCGAAACGCCCGCTGGCGCGGTCCAGCAGGTACAGGGCCACGCCGTCGGAAGCCCACAGGCGGTCGTAATGGTCGCGGTAGACATATTCGGCGCGCGCCATGGGATAGTTCTGCGCCGCGCCCATGCGGGTCAGGACACCGTCGCGGACGTGGAACAGGCCGGTGGTCGCGGCGACCCAGGCGCTGCCGTCGCGCTCGAACGCGATACTGTAGGTGGCGCCGACCGGATTGCCCGCGACGGGCGACAGATGGTGCAGTCGCCCCTCGCGCAGTACGCTCAATCCGCCGAAGGTGTAGCCGATCCACAGGTCGCCGTTCGGATGGGGCGCCAGCGCGGTGATTCCCTTCCCCAGCAGGCTGTGGCCGTCCGCCGGCTGGAAGGCCTCGAAGCGCACGCCGTCGAAGCGGACCAGGCCGGAGGTCGTGCCGAGCCAGATCCAGCCATCCAGGGTCTGGGCCATGGCGTCGATCTCGCGCGGGGCGCCCTGCTCGCCGGTCCAGATGTCGTGGTGGTAGGCGCCCAGGCGGACGGCGGGGTCGAGCGCGCGCACCGGCGCTGCCCAGCCCAGCCACAGAGTGAGCGCTACCAAGATGACGCGGAGACAGATTGGGGAATGCACGGAATAGCGAGGTTCAGGTGTATCGATCAGCAATAGTGCCCTGTATTGACGGCCGGCCGCAATGCCGGCGGCCTCTGCCATTTTCCAGAGCCTGGGCGCGGCGGCCTGTCAAGCTCACTTGAGCCTGCAGGTCAGCACCCAGTAGAACTCCCAGCGCGCGATCTTGATCTCCTTGCCGGCATTGCCAAGGCGCTTGCGCAGCGCGCTGTCGGTCGGGTAGCTCTTGGGCAGCTCGTGGCGGCTGCCGTCCTCGTCCTCGACGATCTGCCAGGTCGTGCCCTGGGCATCGGTACGCGCGATGGTGGCGCTTTCGCCTTCGATGTATTCGTCGTCGACCAGCACCAGCAGCACGTCCTTGCCGAGGCGCTTCTTGAGCTGGGCCAGGAAGAGGTCTTGCTGGTCGCGTGTGAAGTGCGCCCACAGGCCGGCCATGAAGACCGCGGTGAACTTGTTCGTTTCATTGCCCAGGTCGGCCGGGAGGTCGAACACGTCGGCCTGGCGCCACTGCACATTGTCCAGGCCCTCGCCCAGTTCGCGTGCGACTTCCAGCATTTCCTCGTTGATATCGGTGGCGACGACCGATTCCGCGCTTTGCGCGATCATTTCGGTCCAGACGCCCGTGCCGCAGGCCAGTTCCAGCACCCGGTGGCCCGACAGCAGGATGGCGAGCTGCTCGCCCGCCTCCATCAGGTCTTCCGAGCGCTCTTCCGATTGCTCGACCAGGGTATGGTAGCGCTCGGCATTGCGGGCGTAGTAGCTTGCGACGTCGGCAGCGACCGCATCCTTGTTCATGGTATTTCCTTTTTTATTACAGTTCGTCGTTTTACAGTTCGTCGTTTTACAGTTCGTCGTTTTACAGTTCGTAATTCTCGCCGCCGCGCATCGCCGACTCGACCATCTTGCGGTTGAGCGTGGGCGCCAGCAGTTCGATGAACGTATAGATATAGCTGCGCAGGTAGGCGCCCTGCTTGACCGCCACGCGCGAGGTGTTCATGCCGAACAGGTGCCCCACCGGCAGCGCGCGCAGGTTGCGGTCGCGCTCGGGGTCGAAGGCGATGCTGGCGATGATGCCGATGCCCATGCCCAGCTCCACATAGGTCTTGATGACGTCCGCGTCGATCGCTTCCAGCAGCACGTCCGGCTTGAGGTTGCGCAAGGCGAAGGCGTGGTCGATCTTGCTGCGTCCGGCAAAGGCGGCGTCGTAGGTGATCACCGGATAACTGGCGATTTCCTCCAGCGACACCGCGCGCGACTTGAACAGCGGGTGCTCGGGCGGCGCCACCACCACGTGCTCCCATTGATAGGCCGGCAGGGTGATCAGGCCGTCCACCGCCGTGATCGACTCGGTGGCGATGGCCAGGTCGGCCTGGTCGTTCTTGATCATGTCGGCGATCTGGCGCGGATTGCCCTGCAGCAGGGACAGGCGCACCTTCGGGTATTTCTGCATGAAGGCCTGCACCACCTTGGGCAGCACGTAGCGCGCCTGGGTGTGGGTGGTGGCGATGGTGAAGCTGCCGCTGTCGTGGGCGGCGTATTCCTTGCCGATGCGCTTGAGGCTGTCGATCTCCTGCATGATCAGCTCGACCGACTGCAGCACCAGCCGGCCCGGCTCGGTCAGGCCGCGGATGCGCTTGCCGTGGCGGGTGAAAATGTCGACTCCCAGCTCTTCCTCCAGCTCGATGATCGCCTTGGACACCCCCGGCTGGGAGGTAAACAAGGCCTTGGCCGCGTCGGTCAGGTTGTAGTTCTGGCGTACGGCCTCGCGGACGAAGCGCAATTGATGAAGATTCATTCAGGGCGGGTTGTTGGTTTGGCAGTAGACGACATTTTAAGATGCTTATTCAAGTTACGCATATAAGCAAATAAATTCTCCGTAGTTTGGAATATAGGCGCGGGTCCTTATTATTGGAAATACTTTAACGGGTGGGCAGTCCAGCCCCCCTCTTGGACGAGACCATGTACCGCTACGACCACTACGACCACCTCATCGTGCGCGAACGGATTGCGCAATACCGCGACCAGGTTGCGCGCCGCCTGAACAATGAGCTGACGGAAGAAGAATTCCTGCCGCTGCGCCTGCAGAACGGCCTGTACATGCAGCGCCACGCCTACATGCTGCGTATCGCCGTGCCCTACGGCCTGCTGTCGTCCAGGCAGGTGCGCATGTTCGCCCACATCGCGCGCAAGTACGACCGCGGCTACGGCCACTTCACCACCCGCCAGAACATCCAGTTCAACTGGATCGAGCTGGAACACACCCCGGACATCCTGACCGACCTGGCTTCGGTGGAAATGCACGCCATCCAGACCTCGGGCAACTGCATCCGCAACATCACGACCGACGAATTCGCCGGCGTGGCGGCGGATGAACTCATCGATCCGCGCCCCTTCGCCGAGATCCTGCGCCAGTGGAGCACCTTCCACCCCGAATTCCTGGCCCTGCCGCGCAAGTTCAAGATCGCCATCAACGGCGCCGTCGAGGACCGCGCCGCGATCGCCGTGCACGACATCGGCCTGACCATGGTGCGCAACGAGGCCGGCGAAGTGGGCTTCAAGTACATGGCGGGCGGCGGCCTGGGCCGCACCCCCATCCTGGGCAGCGTGATCCGCGACTTCCTGCCGTGGCAGCACATCCTGACCTATACCGAAGCCGTAATGCGCGTGTATAACCAGTTCGGCCGCCGCGACAACAAGTACAAGGCCCGCATCAAGATCCTGCTCAAGGCCCTGGGCGTCGAGGAATTCACCCGCCTGGTCGAAGCCGAGTGGGCGGATTTGAAGGACGGCCCTGAAACCCTGACCCAGGAAGAATTCGACCGCGTCGCCAAGTGGTTCCAGCCGCAGGCCTATGCGCAGCTGGAAGACGGCGACGTGCTGGCGCTTCACTCCGACAACCGCGCCTTCGCCAACTGGGTCAACCGCAACGTCAAGCCGCACAAGGTGCCGGGCTATGCCAGCGTGCTGCTGTCGCTCAAGAAGACCGGCGTGCCGCCGGGCGACGCGACCGCCGAGCAGATGGACTTCGTGGCCGACCTGGCCGACCGCTACAGCTTCGGCCAGGTGCGCGTAACCCACGAGCAGAACCTGGTGCTGGCCGACGTCGAGCAAAGCAAGCTGTTCGAACTGTGGCAGCAGGTCAAGGCCAAGGGCCTGGCAACGCCGAACATCGGCCTGCTGACCGACATCATCGCCTGCCCGGGCGGCGACTACTGCTCGCTGGCCAACGCCAAGTCGATCCCGATCGCCGCCGCCATCGCGGAGCGCTTCGACAACCTCGACTTCCAGCACGACATCGGCGACATCGAACTGAACATCTCGGGCTGCATCAACGCCTGCGGCCACCACCACGTCGGCAACATCGGCGTGCTGGGCGTCGACAAGGACGGCAGCGAGTGGTACCAGGTGTCGATCGGCGGCGCCCAGGGCAACGAGTCCTCGATCGGCAAGATCATCGGCCCGTCGTTCACGGCCACCCAGATGCCGGAAGTGGTGGGCCGCCTGCTCGAAGTCTATGTGCGCGACCGCATCGAAGGCGAGCGCTTCATCGACACCGTGAACCGCATCGGCGTGGCGCCGTTCAAGGAATATGTGTACGCAAGCCCCATCAAGGGCGGTCAACTGGTTGGGGAAGACGAATATGCTTGACGCTCAGCTTCAAATGCATCCACAGATCATCAAGGGCCGTGAAGTCGTCGCCGACGACTGGGGCGTGCTGCGCCTCGACGAGAACCAGACCGCCGAAACGGTCGACGTCCCGGCCGGCAAGGTCATCGTCCCGCTCGCCGTCTGGCAGGCCCAGCGCAACGTGCTGAGCGATCGCCGGGACCTCGGCGTCTGGTTCGCCCCGGACCAGCTGGCCGCCGAGATCGAGGACGACCTGCACCGCTTCAAGGTGGTCGCGGTCGACTTCCCGAAATTCAGCGACGGCCGCGGCTACTCGATCGCCTACAACCTGCGCAAGCGCCTCGGCTACACGGGCGAGCTGCGCGCCATCGGCGACGTGCTGCGCGACCAGCTGTTCCAGATGTACCGCTGCGGCTTCGACGCCTATGCGACCCGCCAGGACCGCAACATCCATGATGCGCTCAAGGGCCTGTCGGTGTTCTCGGAAACCTACCAGGCATCGGTCGACCAGCCGGTCCCGCTGTTCCGCCGCGCCGAGCGCGGCGCCCAGCCGGAACACAGCGACCTCGGCGCCGGCATCTAGGAGCCTTCCATGAGCGACCTGCATCATCGCGTGGCGGAAACCCGCGCGATCCTGGAACGTATCGCGCGCGATTTCTCGCCCGCCGTGTTCGCCTCCAGCCTTGCGGCCGAGGACATGGTCCTCACCGACCTGATCCTGAAAGCGAAGCTGCCGATCGGGATCTTCTCGCTCGAGACCGGCCGCCTGCACGCGGAAACCCTGGCGATGGTGGACGCGGTGCGCGACACCTACGGCTACGAGATTGCCCTGTTCCGCCCGCAACCGCAGGCGGTCGAGGCCTACGTAGCGCAGAACGGCCTGAACGCCTTCTACGACAGCGTCGAGCTGCGCAAGGAGTGCTGCAAGGTGCGCAAGGTCGAGCCGCTCGGCCGCGCCCTGTCCGGCAAGCAGGCCTGGATCACCGGCCAGCGCCGCGCCCAGTCCAGCACCCGCGCGGAGCTGGCGGTGCAGGAAGACGATGCCGCGCACGGCATGCAGAAGTTCAATCCGCTGGCCGACTGGTCGGAGGAAGACGTCTGGGAATACCTCCGCGCCAACAAGGTGCCTTACAACGCGCTGCACGACCGCGGCTACCCGTCGATCGGCTGCGAGCCTTGCACCCGCGCGGTCCAGCCGGGCGAGGACGTGCGCGCCGGCCGCTGGTGGTGGGAAAACCCCGAATCGAAGGAATGCGGCCTGCACGTGGTCGACGGCAAACTCATTCGCATCAAATCCGTGGCCGCGTAAAGCACATCCGGCCCCAACGACAAGAACAGGCACAGTAGATATGACCACCGTGATTGAACAACCCGCCCTGCTGAGCGACGTCAACGCCCGCCACCTGGACGCCCTCGAATCGGAAGCGATCCACATCCTGCGCGAAGTGGCCGCCGAATGCAGCAACCCCGCCCTGCTCTTCTCGGGCGGCAAGGACTCGGTGGTGCTGCTGCGCCTGGCCGAGAAGGCATTCCGCCCCGGCAAATTCCCCTTCCCGCTGGTGCACATCGACACCGGCCACAACTTCGACGAAGTGATCGCCTTCCGCGACGCGCGCGTCGCCGAGCTGGGCGAGCGCCTGATCGTCGGTTCGGTCGAGGATTCGATCAAGCGCGGTACCGTGCGCCTGCGTAACCCGGCCACCGACTCACGCAATGCGGCCCAGGCCGTGACCCTGCTCGAGACCATTTCCGAGCACGGCTTCGACGCCTGCATCGGCGGCGCCCGCCGCGACGAGGAAAAGGCGCGCGCCAAGGAACGCATCTTCTCCTTCCGCGACGAATTCGGCCAGTGGGATCCGAAGGCCCAGCGTCCGGAACTCTGGGACCTCTACAACACCCGCGTGCACCCGGGCGAGAACATGCGCGTGTTCCCGATCTCGAACTGGACCGAGCTGGACGTGTGGCAGTACATCGCCCGCGAACAGCTGGCCTTGCCGCCGATCTATTTTGCTCACGAGCGTGAAGTCATCCCGCGCAACGGCCTGCTGGTGCCGCTCACCCCGCTGACCCCGGCGCGCGATGGCGAGACGGTCGAGACCCGCACCGTGCGCTTCCGTACCGTGGGCGACATCTCCTGCACCTGCCCGGTGGCCTCGCATGCCGACACGGTGGACGCGATCATCGCCGAAACCGCCGTCACCGAAGTGACCGAGCGCGGCGCGACCCGCATGGACGACCAGACTTCCGAAGCCTCGATGGAAAAACGCAAGAAAGCAGGTTATTTCTGATGAACGCCCGAATTGACAACTTCGCTGACAACCTGAACCAGCGCGGCTTGCTCCGCTTTATCACCGCCGGCTCCGTCGACGACGGCAAGAGCACCCTGATCGGCCGTCTGCTGTTCGACAGCAAGGGCATCTTCGCCGACCAGCTGGCCGCCGTCTCGCGCGCCAAGCACAAGCGCACCGTGGGCGACACCATCGACCTGTCGCTGCTGACCGACGGCCTGGAAGCCGAGCGCGAACAAGGCATCACCATCGACGTGGCCTACCGCTACTTCGCTACCCCGAAGCGCAAGTTCATCATCGCCGACACCCCGGGCCACGAGCAGTACACCCGCAACATGGTGACCGGCGCCTCGACCGCCGACGCGGTCATCATCCTGGTGGACGTGTCGAAGGTAAAGCTGGGTGACGACGGCAGCGTCGAGCTGCTGACCCAGACCAAGCGCCATTCGACCATCGCCAAGCTGCTGCAGATCGAGCACGTGATCGTGGCCGTCAACAAGATGGACCTGGTGAACTACGACCGCAGCGTCTACGACCGCATCGTGGCCGCCTACGGCGAGTTCGCCCAGTCGCTGGGCCTGAAAGACGTGACCGCGATCCCGCTGTCGGCCCTGGCGGGCGACAACGTGGTCGACAGTTCCGACAAGATGCCCTGGTACGAAGGCCCGACCCTGATCGAGCTGCTGGAATCGCTCTCGGTCTACGACGAATCGCATGCCGCTCCCTTCCGCTTCCCGGTGCAGCTGGTGGCGCGCCACAACGGCCACGAAGCGAACGACTTCCGCGGCTACATGGGCCGCATCGAGTCGGGCAAGGTCTCGGTGGGCGACAAACTGGTGGTGCAGCCCTCGGGCCACGCCGCCACGGTCAAGGACATCGTCACCTTCGACGGTTCGCTGCAGTCGGCGGAGGCCGGGCAGTCGATCACCCTGGTGCTGAACGAATACGTGGACGTGTCGCGCGGCGACGTGCTGTCCAACGCCGAGGCGCCGGCCACCCTGCTCAAGCAGGTGGTGGCGGACGTGTGCTGGATGTCCGACGAACCGCTGGATCTGCGCCGCAAGTACTGGCTCAAGCACGGCACACGCCAGACCGCGGCCAAGGTGACCGGCGTCGACAGCATCCTGGACGTCAACACCCAGCAGCGTCATGCACAGTCCAACGCGGCTGAGGGCCTGAAGCTGAACGACATCGCACGCATCAAGCTGACCGTGCAGCAGCCGCTGGCGGCCGACGCCTACGACGACATCCGCGCGACCGGCGCCTTCATCCTGATCGATGAAGTCACCCACCAGACCGTCGCAGCGGGTATGATCCGCCTGGATCAATAAGCGAAAGGGCATGCATGGGGGCGCTGGGCAAAGTCTATCTGGTGGGCGCGGGGCCTGGCGCGGCTGACCTGATCACCGTGCGCGGCGCGCGCCTGCTGGGTCAGGCCGACGTGGTCCTGTACGACGCCCTCGTGACGCCCGAGATGCTGGAACTGTGCGCCCGCGCCGAGAAGATCTCGGTCGGCAAGCGTTCCGGCCAGCGCTCCACCGCCCAGGCGCTGATCAACCAGCAGCTGGTGGAGTGTGCAAGGAAGTATTCCCTGGTGGTGCGCCTGAAAGGCGGCGACCCCATGCTGTTCGGACGTGCCGACGAGGAGTTGCGCGCGCTGGAAGCGGAAGGCATCGCCGTCGAGGTGGTCCCCGGCATCACCACCGCCGTCGCCGCGGCGGCCGCCACCCGCCAGCCGCTGACCAAGCGCGGCGTCGCGCGCAGCGTGGCCTTCTTCACCTCTTCCACCGCACCCGACCAGCCTGACCATCCCGCTTTACCCGAGACCGACACCCTGGTCCAGTACATGGGCGGCCGCGAAGCCGCGGCGACGGCCGAGCGCCTGCTGGCCGAAGGCCGGCGTCCGAGCCTGCCGGTGGTGGTGGTGGAAAACTGCAGCCGCAGCGACGAGCGCATCCTGCGCCTGACCCTGAACGACCTGGCGCGCGGACTGGAGCCCGGACACGGTCCGGTGCTGGTGATGATGGGTGAAGCCCTGGC
>NZ_JBAMDH010000060.1:0-19882 GCF_036961685.1 Massilia sp. DD77 | reverse complement strand
GTGGAGTCCTTCCCGGACGACCGCGACGAACAGGCGGGCGGGCGCCGCACCGTGCTGGTGGTCGAGGACGAGCCGCAGTTCGCGCGCATCCTGTACGACCTGGCGCACGAGATGGAATACCGCTGCCTGGTGGCGATGTCGGCCGACGAGGGCCTCGCCCTGGCCGCCAGCCAGAAGCCGGACGCGGTGCTGCTCGACATCCGCCTGCCGGACCGTTCCGGCCTGACGGTGCTGCAGCAGCTGAAGGACAACCCGTCCACCCGCCACATCCCGGTGCACGTGGTGTCGAGCATGGAGAACGGCGGCGAAGCCCTGCACCTGGGCGCGATCGGCTATGCGCTGAAGCCCACCTCGCGCGAGCAGCTGGAAGAAGTGTTCCGCAAGCTGCAGGAGAAATCGAACCAGAAGATCAAGCGCGTGCTGCTGGTCGAGGACGACGAGCGCCAGCGCGACAGCGTGGTGCGGCTGATCGCCGACGACGACGTCGAGATCGCCCCGGTGGGCACCGCCGGCGAGGCGCTGGAACTGCTCCGCAAGGAGATCTTCGACTGCATGATCATCGACCTCAAGCTGCCCGACATGCAGGGCAGGGAACTGCTGGAGCGGATGTCGGGCGAGGAGCTGTGCTCCTTCCCGCCGGTGATCGTGTACACCGGCCGCAACCTGACCCGCGACGAGGAAGCCGAGCTGCTGCGCTACTCGCGCTCAATCATCATCAAGGGCGCACGCTCCCCCGAACGCCTGCTGGACGAGGTGACCCTGTTCCTGCACAAGGTCGAGTCCGAGCTCTCGTCCGAGCGCCAGACCATGCTGAAGGCGGTGCGCGGGCGCGACCGCGTGTTCGAAGGGCGTACCATCCTGCTGGTGGATGACGACGTGCGCAACGTGTTCGCCCTGACCAGCGCGCTGGAGCAGCGCGGCGCCAGGGTCGAGGTGGGCCGGAACGGTTTCGAGGCCATCGCAAAACTCGACGAGGTCCCGGGCATCGACCTGGTGCTGATGGACGTCATGATGCCGGGCATGGACGGGCTGGAGGCGACGCGCCGCATCCGCGCCGACGCACGCTTCGAGCGCCTGCCGATCATCGCCATCACGGCCAAGGCGATGAAGGACGACCAGGAGCAATGCCTGGCCGCGGGCGCCAACGACTACCTGGCCAAGCCGATCGACCTGACCCGGCTGTACTCGCTGCTGCGCGTGTGGATGCCGGCTCTGGAGCGGATTTGAAGAAGCGATGACGAAGCCATGACGAAGCCACCGAGCGATTTCGACATCGAACTGCGCATGCTGGTCGAGGCGGTCTACCTGAAGTACAACTACGACTTCCGCGACTACACCGGCGCGTCGCAGAAGCGACGCGTGCTGGTGGCCATGCGCGAGATGGGCTGCGACACCGTGTCGGCGCTGCAGGCCAAGGTCCTGCACGCGCCGAACGGCTTCGCCCAGCTGCTGCAGTACCTGACGATTCCCGTCACCGAGATGTTCCGCGACCCCGAGTACTTCCTGGCCGTGCGCGAGCAGGTGGCGCCTTTCCTGAGCACCTACCCCTCGCTGAAGATCTGGGTGGCCGGCTGCAGCACCGGCGAAGAGGTGTATTCGCTTGCCATCCTGCTCAAGGAAGAGGGCCTGCTGGAACGCAGCATCATCTACGCCACCGACATCAACCCGCAATCGCTGGAAGCGGCGCGGCGCGGCGTGTTTCCGCTCGAGCGTATGCGCCTGTACACCGAGAACTACCAGAAGGCCGGCGGCCGGAAGGCCTTTTCCGACTACTACGTGGCGGCCTACGACGGCGCCAAGTTCGACCGCTCGCTGGTGGAGAACGTGACCTTCGCCGACCACAGCCTGGCCACCGACAGCGTGTTCTCGGAAACCCATTTCGTCAGCTGCCGCAACGTGCTGATCTACTTTAACCGCCAGCTCCAGGACCGGGTGCTGGGCCTGTTCCACGATTCGCTGTGCCACCGCGGCTTCATGGGACTGGGCAGCAAGGAGTCGATCGACTTTTCCAGTTATGCCGGGCGCTTCGAGCCGCTGGCGAAGCGCGAGCGCCTGTTCCGCAAGGTGGCGGCATGAGCAGCGATCCGCGTATCCCGCAGGTGCTGGACGGACGCCGCTTCGAGCTGGTGATCATCGGCGGCTCGGCCGGCGGCGTCGATGCGCTGATCGGCCTGCTGCCGGCGCTGCCCGAGCGCTTCGGTCCCGGGATGGTCTGCATCCTGCACATACCGGCCGACCGCGACAGCCGCCTGGCCGAGCTGTTCGCCGCGCGCGTGGCGCTGCCGGTGCGCGAGGCGCGCGACAAGGAACCCATCGAACCGGGCACGGTGTATTTCGCCGGAGCGGGCTATCATCTGTCGATCGAAGCCGACCGCAGTTTCTCGCTCAGCTGCGAGCCGCCCGTGCACTTCGCGCGGCCCGCGATCGACGTATTGATGGAATCCGCCGCCGACGTCTACGGCCCGGCCCTGGCCGGCATCCTGCTGACCGGCGCCAACCACGACGGCGCCGGCGGCATGGCCCGCATCAAGGCCTGCGGCGGCTTGACCGTCGTGCAGGAACCGAATGAAGCCCAGGCCCGCACCATGCCCGAAGAGGCGATCCGGCGCAGCACCCCGGACCTGGTGCTGCCACTCAGCGGCATCCGCACGCTGCTGTCCTTGTTGGAGAAACCATGAGCGTCCAAGACCCTAGCAAGATCCTGATCGTCGACGACCTGCCGGAAAACCTGCAGGCCCTGGAAGCGCTGCTGCGTACCGAACCGTGCCAGGTCTACCAGGCCGGCTCGGGCGACCAGGCCCTGGCCCTGCTGCTGGAGCACGAATTCGCCCTGGCCATCCTCGACGTCCAGATGCCCGGCATGGACGGCTTCGAACTGGCGACCCTGATGCGGGGCACCGAACGCACCCGCCACATTCCGATCATGTTCGTGTCCGCCGCCGGGCGCGAGCTGAACTACGCCTTCAAGGGCTACGAGAGCGGGGCGGTCGACTTCCTCTACAAGCCGCTCGACCCGGATGCGGTGCGCGGCAAGGTCAAGGTCTTCGTCGCGCTCGACCAGCAGCGGCGCGAGACGCGGCGCCAGATGGCGGCGCTGGAGCGCAGCCGCCAGGAGCAGGAGACCCTGCTGCGCGAGCTGAACGCCACCCAGGAAGAGCTGCAGCGCTCGCTGCGCATGCGCGACGAATTCATGTCGCTGGTGGCGCACGAGCTGCGCACGCCGCTCAACACCCTGTTCCTGGAAACCCAGATGCGCAGCCTGCAGATCCGGCGCGGCAACACGGCCGCCTTCAGTCCGGACCAGATGGAAGCGATGGTGCGGCGCGACGAGCGCCAGATCAAGGCCATGATCCGCCTGATCGACGACATGCTCGACGTCTCGCGCATGCGCAGCGGGAAGCTGTCGATCCGGCCCTGCAATGTCGAACTGGTCAGCCTGCTGGAGCGGGTGGTCAGCGACATGGCCCTGCAGGCGGCGTCCACCGGCACCACCCTGACCCTGGTGCCGCACGATCCGGTGGTGGGGTGCTGGGACGAATTCCGCATCGAGCAGGTGGTGGTGAACCTGCTGACCAATGCGCTGCGCTACGGCGGCGGCCAGCCGGTCGAGGTGAGCGTGCAGCTGGATGGCGACCGGGTCCGGGTCGATGTGCGCGACCAGGGCAAGGGCATTGCCGCGACCGACATCGAACGCATCTTCGAGCCCTACGAGCGGGGCGCGCGCAACGGCGAGCCGAAGGGCCTGGGGCTGGGCCTGTACATCTCGCGCCAGCTGGCGGTCTCGCACGGCGGCGAGCTGCGCGTGACCAGCAAGCCGGGCGAGGGCTCGACCTTCAGCCTGCACCTGCCGTGCAGCGAGCAGGAAGCCTTCGCCGAGGCTGCCAGCGGAGTTTGATCGTCGCGCCGGCGGCGGAGCCGCCAACCCTGCAATACTGGCCGCTCCAATCGGGCTAGCGGTTGCGCCCGCTTGGCATTTGGTCCACACTGTCCGGGCTCTATTTCCCCTATGACGTTTTCATCGACGGGCCAGGCAAACCTTGACTGATAGCTAAAATCAATCAAGAATATCGTTTCAATCAATTTCACAAACGATGAGCAGCCCGGTACACTGCTCTTCATTGACTCACCAACCGCAAAACAGGAGATTACATGTCCCTCATCAACACCCAGATCAAACCGTTCAAGGCAACCGCTTACCACGCCGGCAAATTCATTGACCTGACCGAAGAACACTTCAAGGGCACCTGGTCGGTCGTGATGTTCTACCCGGCTGATTTCACCTTCGTCTGCCCGACCGAACTGGAAGATCTGGCGGCGTTCCAGCCGGAATTCGAAAAGATGGGCGTGAAAGTGTACGGCGTGTCGACCGATAGCCACTTCGCGCACAAGGCATGGGCCGACACCTCGGACGCCATCAAGAAAGTGAACTACCCGCTGATCGGCGACCCGACCGGCGTCCTGTCGCGTAACTTCGAAGTCATGATCGAAGAAGAAGGCATGGCCCTGCGCGGCACCTTCGTGATCAACCCGGAAGGGCAGATCAAGGTCATGGAAGTGCACGACAACGGCATCGGCCGCGACGCATCGGAACTGATGCGCAAGGTCAAGGCTGCCCAGTACGTCGCATCGCACCCGGGTGAAGTGTGCCCGGCCAAGTGGACCGAAGGCGCCGAAACCCTGACCCCGTCGCTGGACCTGGTCGGCAAGATCTGATCGCGTAATCCCGTAGTTTGTCCGGGCCGCCGCGGCGGCCCGGTTCATTTACGGCCCAGCTTTTTACGCCTGGAAAGGCCAGGTAATCAAATTAGTCGATCTCACCAGCAGATTCACTACTTTGCTTAATCAAAACGCTGAACGACAAAGAAGGAAGAATACGATGCTCACACCTGAACTGAAAACCCAGCTTGGCGCCTACCTCCAGCGCGTGCAGCAGCCTTTCGAGATGGTCGCTTCCCTGGACGACAGCGCGACCTCCGCCCAGATGCGTGATCTGCTGGAGACCATCCAGAGCCTGCGCAGCGACAAGATCAGCGTGCGCTACGACGGCAACGACGCGCGCAAGCCGTCCTTCTCGCTGGCGCGCCCCGGCAACGGCACCCAGCTGCGCTTCGCCGGCCTGCCGCTGGGCCATGAGTTCACCTCGCTGGTGCTGGCCCTGCTGTGGACCGGCGGCCATCCGCCGAAGGTCGAGCAGGACGTCATCGACACCATCAAGGCGCTGGACGGCGACTACAACTTCGAAGTCTACATGTCGCTGAGCTGCCATAGCTGCCCGGACGTGGTGCAGGCGGTGAGCCTGATGGCGATCCTGAACCCGCGCGTCAAGACGACCGTGATCGAAGGCGGCGCCTTCAAGCAGGAAGTCGAGGCGCGCCAGGTGATGGCGGTGCCGGCCCTGTTCCTGAACGGCGAGCTGTTCAATTCGGGCCGTACGACCGTGGAAGAAATCGTGGCCAAGCTCGACACCGGCGCCGGCGCCCGCGAGGCCGCCAAGCTCGACGCCAAGGATCCGTACGACGTCCTGATCATCGGCGGCGGTCCTGCCGGTGCGGCGGCGGCCGTGTATGCGGCCCGCAAAGGCATCCGCACCGGTATCGCGACCGGCCGCATGGGCGGCCAGGTGAACGACACCATGTCGATCGAGAACTACATCTCGGTGCTGGAAACCGACGGCCCGAAGTTCGCGGCCGCGCTGGAGGCCCAGGTGCGCCACTACGGCGTGGAAGTGATGCAGCAGCAGGAAGCGGCTAAACTGGTCCCGCCGGCGACCCCGGACGGCCTGGTCGAGGTCCGCTTCGCGAACGGCGGCAGCCTGAAGTCGAGCACCGTGATCCTGTCGACCGGCGCACGCTGGCGCAATGTGAACGTGCCGGGCGAGCAGGAGTACAAGAACGCCGGCGTCAACTACTGCCCGCACTGCGACGGCCCGCTGTACAAGGGCAAGCGCGTGGCGGTGATCGGCGGCGGCAACTCGGGCGTCGAGGCGGCGATCGACCTGGCCGGCCTGGTCGAACATGTGACCCTGCTCGAGTTCGCGCACCAGCTGAAGGCGGACGCGGTGCTGGTCAACAAGCTGGAAAGCCTGAAGAACGTGACCATCCACACCAATGCGCAGACCACCGAGATCGTCGGCGACGGCAAGAAGGTCAACGGCATCCGCTTCAAGGACCGCATCGGCGGCGAAGAGCACCTGGTGCCGCTGGAGGGCGTGTTCGTGCAGATCGGCCTGGTGCCGAATACCGAGTGGCTGAAGGGCACGCTGGAGCTGTCGCGCTTCGGCGAGATCGTGGTGGACGACCATGGCGCGACCAGTATTCCCGGCGTGTTCGCCGGGGGCGATGCGACCACCACGCCGTACAAGCAGATCGTGATCGCGGCGGGAGATGGGGCGAAGTGTGCGCTGTCGGCGTTTGATTACATCATTCGCAAGCCGGTGGCGGTGGAAGCGGCGTAAGTGGCGGGCCGGTGGCCCGCTGGAAGTGAAAACGCCATCTCCGTGGAGATGGCGTTTTTGTTTGCGTCTCGTTAGCGCATGCTCTAACCGTTTTCCCCAAAACCGTCATTGCCGCCAGTGGCGGGAATGACGGTTTTGAGGGTAATAGTGAAGGGGTAATGAGCTACGCAGGCGGCATATGAAACCCCCACCCCGCGCACGATTGACCACGGGTGACACCACCCATTGTCACCCCACGCTACAACATCCTGTCAGTGGAAAAACACCAGCAAGGCCCCCGGAAGGGCCTCGGTTTCCAGCAGCAGCCAGGTGGCTGCGGTAGCCAGCGCCAGGTGGACTGCGGTCCACGTGATTGGATGATGGCGCGCCATGATGTTCTCCCGGGTACGGTTTTGCTATGGATGATGGTTCCATGCTATCGATCCGACCCGACAGCAGGCATCGGCGGATTCTCCGTCATATTGTAGGAATACACCTTGTGCTAAGCCGGCACCGCCAAAAGTAGGCTTCCTACGTTTGCGGTAGCTCGTGTCCTATAGTCGAGTCGCGGGGCCGGGGCCAGAATCGTTCCATCATGACCCGACACGACCCCACCCTCCTGCACCGCGGCCTGCTCGCCGTGCGCCGCAATACCATCCGCCGCCTGCTGAGCACCGTGTTCGGGATCGAACACCTGCGCGAAGGACAGCAGCGCGTCATCGACAGCGTCCTGGATGGCAAGGACACCCTGGCCATCATGCCCACCGGCGGCGGCAAGTCGCTGTGCTACCAGATCCCCGCCAAGATGCTGAAGGGGATCACGATCGTCGTCTCACCCTTGATCTCGCTCATGAAGGACCAGCTGGAGAAGCTGGAAGAGCTGGGCATCCGCTCGGTCCAGGTCAACAGCAGCCTGAATTCCGCCGAAGAGGCCGCCGCCATCGAGGCGATCGCCAGCGAAGCCTGCGAGATCGTGTTCTGCACGCCCGAGCGCCTGGTCTCGCCCGAGTTCATCGACGTGCTGCGCAAGGTCACGCTCGACATCGTGGTCATCGACGAGGCCCACTGCATCTCGCAGTGGGGGCACGACTTCCGTCCCGCCTACATCGGCCTGGGCGCCGCCATCGAAGCGCTGGGCCGGCCGCCGGTGCTGGCGCTGACGGCCACCGCCACCGACGAGGTGATCGAGGACATCGGCAAGCAGCTGAACCGGCCCAAGATCAATGTCATCAACACCGGCATCTACCGGCCGAACCTGCATTACCGCGTGGTGCAGGTGACGAATGCTCATGAGAAATATTCGGAAGCCTTGCGCCTGGTGCGCGAAACGGCGGGCGTGGGCATCGTGTATGCCGCCACCGTCAAGGCGGCCGAGGAAATGCTCGAGGTGCTGGAAGAAGCCGGCGAGTCGGTCACGATCTACCACGGCAAGCTGCCGAGCGCCGAGCGCAAGCTGAACCAGGACCTGTTCATGAACGGCGAGCGGCGCGTGATGGTCGCCACCAATGCCTTCGGCATGGGGATCGACAAGAGCGATACCCGCTTCGTGATCCACCTGCAGATCCCGGCCAACCTCGAATCCTATTACCAGGAGTCGGGCAGGGCCGGGCGCGACGGGCTGGACGCCGAGTGCACCCTGCTGTTCCTGCAGGACGACAAGCGCATCCAGCAGTTCTTCCTGGTGAAGCATTATCCGAGCGCCGCGGAGCTGCGCGCCATCTACGAAGCGGTGCGCGCGCTGGCCGCGGACGGCCCGGTGACGGCCGACCGCATCGAAACCCAGCTGGACGAGATCAGCGAGGCGAACATCAAGGTCTGCCTCAAGCTGCTCAAGGACGGCAAGCTGCTGCGCCAGAACCGCAAGCTGGAGTACGCCGCCACCACGACCGAGCCGCGCAGCGGCAGCTTCGACGGCCTGGCCCAGGTCTACGTCCAGAAGCAGGAACGCGACCGCGAAGCGCTCGACCAGATGGTAGGCTATGCGGTAAGCGGTTTTTGCCGCTGGAAGTTGCTCCTCGATTACTTCAACGATGAGGTCGCAGGCTTCGAGCGGTGCTGCCGCTGCGACAACTGCCTGAATCCGCCGGCGCTGACGCTCACGGAAGACATCGACATTCGTGACGACGAGTTCGACCGCGAGCCCGAACCGGCACCCAGCGGCCCGCAGTTCGAGGTGGGCGGGCGCGCGAAGGCGCCGAAGTATGGAGAAGGCGTGGTGGTTGCCGTCGCGGGCGACCAGGTGACATTGGAATTCCCGGACCAGGAGAGCCGTACCTTCCTGGCTGATTTTCTGGAACCGGTCTGACCGAGAAAGGAACGCATGGGAGACATGGTCGTCGTCCGCAGGGAAGGACTGTATTGCGTTCCGGGCCAGTTCTACATCGACCCATGGCGGCCGGTCGACCGCGCCGTGATCACCCACGCCCATGGCGACCATGCGCGTGTGGGGCACGGCCACTACCTGTCGGCGGCCTCCGGCGTGGGCGTGCTCAGGTCGCGCCTGGGCGATATCACGATCGACGGACTGGAATACGGCGAGCGCATCACCCATAACGGCGTCACCATCTCGCTGCACCCCGCCGGCCACGTGCTGGGCTCGGCCCAGGTGCGCATGGAATGCGGCGGCGAAGTCTGGGTCGCCTCGGGCGACTACAAGGTGGGGCCGGACCCCACCTGCGCACCCTTCGAGCCGGTGCGCTGCGACACCTTCATCACCGAATCGACCTTCGGCCTGCCGATCTACCGCTGGGAATCCGAGCAAACGATCATGGACGAGATCAACCGGTGGTGGCGCAAGAACGCCGACGAGGGCCGCTGCAGCGTGGTCTTCGCCTATGCCTTCGGCAAGGCCCAGCGCATCCTGGCCGGGCTCGACCCGTCGATCGGCCCCATCGTCTGCCACGGCGCGGTCGAGCCGCTCAACAAGGTCTACCGCGCGGGCGGCGTCGACCTGCCGCCGACGCTGATGGTCAGCGAGGTGGACAAGGCGGCCCTGCGCCGCGCGCTGGTGGTGGCGCCGCCGTCCGCCAGCGGCTCACCCTGGATGAAACGCTTCGGCGACTACAGCGACGCCTTCGCCAGCGGCTGGATGCTGCTGCGCGGCGCGCGCCGGCGGCGCGGCGTGGACCGCGGTTTCGTGCTGTCCGACCATGCCGACTGGCCCGGCCTGATGAGCGCCATCAAGGCCACCGAGGCGGAGCAGGTGATCGTCACCCACGGGTCGATCCCGACCATGGTGCGCTGGCTGTGCCAGAACGGACTGGACGCCAAGGGTTTCAATACCGAGTACGGCGACGAGGAGGAGGACGAGGCGACGCCCCCTCCCGGCGCGGCCGCCTATACGGACACTGCGAAAGAAGAGGCGAAGGAGGAGGCGAAGGAGGACGGGGGAGGCGAAGCCGATGCGTGAATTCGCCCGCCTGTACGCCGACCTCGACGAGACCACGTCCACCACCCGCAAGCTGGACGCCCTGCAGCAGTATTTTTCGCGCGCCACGCCGGAGAACGCCGCCTGGGCGGTCTACTTCCTGGCCGGCGGCAAGCCGCGCCAGGCTGTGCCGACCAAGCTGCTGCGCCAGTTCGCCATCGAGTACGCGGCGCTCGACGACTGGCTGTTCGACGAGTCCTACCACGCGGTCGGCGACTTCGCCGAAACCATCGCCCACATCCTGCCGGCGCCGACCAGGCAGTCCGACATCGGCCTGGCCGAATGGATGGAGCAGCGCATCGCACCCCTGCGCGGGGCCGACCCGAGCCGCATCCGCGAAGCCCTGTTCAGCTACTGGGACGAACTCGACTGGCGCGAGCGTTTCCTGCTCATCAAGCTGATCGGCGGTGGTTTCCGGGTGGGCGTGTCGCGCCTGCTGGTGACGCGCGCGCTGGCCGCCATCGCGGCGGTGGACAGCAAGGTGATCGCCCAGCGCCTGATGGGCTGGACCGACGGCCGCGTGCAGCCCACCGCCACCGGCTTTTTGAACCTGATCGCGGAGCAGACCGACGCCGAACACCAGCTGCGCGGGGGCCAGCCTTACCCCTTCTTCCTGGCGCACCAGCTGCAGGGCGACCCGGCCGCGCTGGGCGAAGTCGACGACTGGCAAGTGGAATGGAAGTACGACGGCATCCGCGCCCAGCTGGTGCGGCGCGGCGGCCAGAGCTACCTGTGGTCGCGCGGCGAGGACCTGATCACCGAGCGCTTTCCGGAGCTGGCCGCGGTGCGCCTGCCGGAAGGCACCGTACTCGATGGCGAAGTGCTGATCTGGCAGCCCGGCTCGGGCGTACCCGCGCCCTTCGCCGACCTGCAGAAGCGCATCGGGCGCAAGACCTTGTCCGCCAAGCTGCTGGGCGAGCTGCCCGCGGTCCTGTGCTGCTACGACCTACTGGAGCTGGACGGGGTCGACCTGCGCGGGCTGCCGCAGCACGAACGGCGCGCGCTGCTCGAGACCGAGGTCGAGAAGGCCGGGCAGCCGCAGCTGCGCTTGTCGCCCCTGATTTCCGCCGACAGCTGGGACGAGCTGGCCAGCCTGCGTTCCGCCTCGCGCGAGCGCTGCGTCGAGGGGATGATGCTCAAGGCGCGCGAAGCGCGCTACGGCGTGGGCCGCACCAAGGACGTGGGCACCTGGTGGAAGTGGAAGATCGATCCCTATACGGTGGACGCCGTGCTGCTGTACGCCCAGCCGGGCAGCGGCCGGCGCGCCTCGCTCTACACCGACTACACCTTCGCCGTGTGGGACGGGGAGGGCGGGGAGCGGCGCCTGGTGCCCTTCGCGAAGGCCTATTCCGGGCTGACCGACGCCGAGATCGCCCAGGTCGATCACGTGATCCGCCGCACGACCATTGAAAAATTCGGGCCGGTGCGCTCGGTCAAGCCGACCATGGTGTTCGAGATCGGCTTCGAGGGCATTGCCCTGTCGCCGCGTCACAAGGCGGGCATCGCGGTGCGCTTCCCGCGTATCCTGCGCCGGCGCGAGAACAAGCCGGTGGAGGAGGCCGACACCCTCGACATCCTGAAAGGCCTGCTGGCCGCTGCTGGTGGATGACCCGGCCATGAGCGCCAACGAGGTGACCAGGAGAATCAAGGCGTGGTTTGCGGAGAAGGGCTGGAAGGCCTTTCCCTTCCAGCGCGCCGTCTGGGACGCCGCCCTGGCCGGCCACTCGGGCCTGCTGCATGCGAACACCGGCGCCGGCAAGACCTTCGCGGTCTGGTTCGCGGCCCTGCAGCGCGCGGGTCTCGACGCGGGAAAGCGCGGCGGCGGCCTGCGGGTGCTGTGGATCACGCCGATGCGCGCCCTGGCCGCCGATACCCAGCGCGCACTGGAGGACTCCACCGCCGTGCTGCTGCCCGAGTGGCGGGTCGGCGCGCGCACCGGCGACACCGGATCCGCCGAGCGGGCGCGCCAGACGCGCAGCATGCCGGCGGCGCTGGTGACCACGCCCGAGAGCCTGTCGCTGATGCTCAGCCACGCGGCGGCCCAGGAGCAGTTCCGTCACCTCGACATGATCATCATCGACGAGTGGCACGAACTGATGGGGAGCAAGCGCGGGGTGCAGGTGCAGCTGGCCCTGGCCCGGCTGCGCCGCTGGCGTCCGCAATTGCTGGTCTGGGGCGTGTCCGCCACCATGGGCGACCTCGACCTGGCGCGCCAGGTGCTGCTGGGCGGCGACGAGGGGGTGCTGGTCGAGGGCGACCAGCGCAAGAAGATCGTGGTCGATTGCCTGATCCCCGACCCGGTGTCGCGCTTTCCCTGGGGCGGCCACCTGGGCATGCAGATGCTCGGCCCCGTGATCAAGGAGATCGAGGGGCACGAGGCGACCCTGGTGTTCACGAATACCCGCGCCCAGTCCGAGATCTGGTACCAGAACATCCTCGAAGCGCGTCCCGACTGGGCCGGCGTGATCGCGCTGCACCACGGCTCGCTCGATCGCGAGGTGCGCGAATGGGTGGAGCTGGGGCTGAAGAACGGCGTGCTCAAGGCCGTGATCTGCACCGCCAGCCTGGACCTGGGCGTGGACTTTTTGCCGGTCGAGCGCGTGCTGCAGGTGGGCAGCGCCAAGGGCATCGCACGCCTGCTGCAGCGCGCAGGGCGCAGCGGCCACGCGCCGGGACGGGTCTCGCGTGTGACCCTGGTGCCGACCAACAGCCTGGAGCTGCTGGAAGCGGCCGGCGCCAAGAAGGCGGTGGCGGCGCGCCGCATCGAAGGTCGCTACGTGCCGAACAAACCCTTCGACGTCTTGGTGCAGCACCTGGTGACGGTGGCCCTGGGCGGCGGCTTCGAGTCCAGCGCGCTGTACGAGGAGGTGACGCGGGCCTGGTCCTACCGCAACCTGACCCAGGAGGAATGGCAGTGGGCGCTGGACTTCGTCGCGCGCGGCGGCCAGAGCCTGACCGTGTACCCGGAATACCGGCGCGTGCTGCCCGACGAGGAGGGCGTGTACCGCGTGCCGGACGCCGCGATCGGACGACGCCACAGGATGGGCATCGGCACCATCGTGTCGGACTCCAGTATCCAGGTGAAGTACATGAGCGGCGGGCGGATCGGCAGCGTGGAGGAATCCTTCGCCGCCCGCCTCAAGCCGGGCGACCACTTCCTGTTCGGCGGACGCATCCTGGAATTCGTGCGGGTGCACGAGATGACGGCCTTCGTGAAGCGCGCCACGGGCAAGCGCGGGGCGATCACGCGCTGGCAGGGCGTCAAGCTGCCGATGTCGGCGGAACTGGCGAATGCCGCGCTGGCCGAGCTGCGCCTGGCTTCGCAAGGGGTGTTCGAAGGACCGGAGATGAAGGCGCTGCGCCCGCTGATCGAGATCCAGGAACGCTGGTCGGCGCTGCCCACGCCCGAAGCTTTGGTGCTTGAGCACATGAAGAGCCGCGAGGGCTACCACCTGTTCGTCTATCCCTTCGGTGGACGCGCAGTGCACATGGGCCTGGCCTCGCTGTTCGCCTGGCGCATCGCGCGTACCCGGCCGATCACCTTCTCGATCGCCGTCAACGACTATGGCTTCGAGCTGCTGGCGCCGGAGCCGGTGGACTGGGACGCGGTCTTCGCGGGCGAGACCGGGGCCGACGTATCCCTGTTCGACACGGCGACCCTGCTGGAAGACGTGCTGGAAAGCCTGAATGCGACACAGCTGAGCCAGCAGCGCTTTCGGGAAGTGGCGCGCATCGCCGGGCTGGTGTTCTCGGGCTATCCGGGCCAGCCGAAGTCGGCGCGCCAGCTGCAGGCATCGAGTTCGCTGTTCTTCGAAGTCTTCCGCAAGCACGATGCCGGCAACCTGCTGCTCACCCAGGCCCAGCGCGAAGTGATGGAACAGGAGCTGGAGCTGACCCGCCTGCGCGATACCTTGAATGGCCTGCACGCGCGCCGCATCGTACTGTGTGGCGTGAAGCGCGCCACGCCGTTCGGGTTTACCCTGATGGTGGAGCGCTACCGCGAGAAGGTCAGCAGCGAGAAGCTGTCCGACCGGGTGGCGCGCATGGTGCGCGAACTGGAGAAAGCGGCGGCGGCATGAGCGGTGCGATGGTGAAAGTAGGCGGCGAACAGCTGCTGCTGTTGCCGGAGAAGGCGGTGTTCTGGCCGGCCGAGCGCATGCTCGTCATCGCCGACATCCACTTCGGCAAGGCGGCCGCCTTCCGCGCCCAGGGTGTGCCGGTGCCGCGCGGGACGACTTCGGAAAACCTTGCCGGGCTCGATTTCCTGGTCGCCGCCCATGGCGCCCGCCACATCATGTTCCTGGGCGACTTCCTGCACGCGCGCGCGTCCCACGCCAGCTCCACCCAGCAGGCGATGCTGGCCTGGCGCGGGCGCCAATCCGGGCTCGACCTGACCCTGGTGCGCGGCAACCACGACCTGCACGCGGGCGACCCGGCGGCGGCGCTCGACATCGCGCTGGTCGACGAGCCCTATACCATCGGACCCTTTGCGTTTTGCCATCACCCCGACATGGATGTGCCGGGCTACGCGCTGGCCGGACACATCCACCCCGTTTACGTGCTGGCCACCCGCTCCGACGCACTGCGCCTGCCTTGCTTCGTGGTCGGACGCGAGCGGATGATCCTGCCGTCCTTCGGATCGTTTACCGGTGGACATGCGATCCGGCCGGAGGCGGGCGACAGCATCTACGTTACCTCCGGCGAGGCCGTCCACAGCGTTCGATAGCGTACCGACCCCTTCCATGCTCGGGCGTAAGGTCTCCAGGCATAGCCATCCTGGAGGTGAACCATGCGATTCCGCACCCTGTTCTGTACCCTGGCGGCCGCGTTGCTGCCGCTCATGACGATGGCGAGCGCGCCCGCGCATGCCCAGCAGGTCGAGCAAAACCGCAGCTATGGCCCGGTGATCAATGGGTTCAATGTCGAGGAAGTGGGGCGCCTGGCGCCGGGCGTGGAGCTGCATTTCGACCTGTATGGCAGTGCGGGCGGCGCCGCCACCCTGCGCATCGACGGCGCCACCCGCAACGTGCACATGACCGAGGTCGAGCCGGGGCAGTACAGCGGCACCTACACCATCGGCACCCACGACCGCATCCGTCCGGAAAGCGGCGTTACCGCCAACCTGCGCCTGGGCAATCAGGTGGCGACCAATGTGCTGGCCGAGTCGCTCCTGCGCAGCAACGCACCGCGCCGCCAGAACCAGCGCGGCGAGCTGGCCAATTTACCGCGCATCGACCGCTTCGAGGTGCAAGGCAGCCCCGACCTGGGCGCCGGCAACGAGCTGCGCTTTACCGTATTCGGCACCCCGGGTGCGCGGGTGGAGGTGGCGCTCGACGGCGCGCGCGGCGTGTTCTTCCTGCCCGAGGTGAAGCAGGGCGAGTACAGCGCCGTGTACGTGGTGCGCAATACCGACCGCATCCTCACCAACAGCCGGGTGACGGCGACCATCCGCGCCGACGGCCGCTATTCGACCACGGTGCTGGGCCAGCCGCTGATGGCGGCCGGCGGGCGCACGGCGGCGCCACAGGAGACCCGCTATTGCACCAGCTGCGCGACGGTGGAGGCGGTGAACGTGATCGAGGTCAGCGGCGACGGCAGCTACCTGGGCACCATCGGCGGCGCGGTGGTCGGCGGGCTGCTGGGCAACCAGGTGGGCAGCGGCAGCGGCCGCAAGGCGGCCTCGGTGGCGGGCGCCGTGGGCGGCGCGGTGGCAGGACGCCAGCTGGAGCGGAACATGCGCAAAAGCCAGCGCTATGAGGTGGTGGTGCGGTATGCGAATAGCGGGGCGACGCAGGCGATCCAGTATGAGAATGATCCCGGGTTCAGGGTGGGGGACAGGGTGAGGGTGAATGGCGGGGTGTTGGCGCGGGATCAGTGAGCGCGCCGCGTTAGTAAGATTGCACCTGCTCCCTTAATACGTCATCCCCGCCTTCGCGGGGATGACGTTGAGAGATGGTGGTGGATTGAGCGGTGGCGGCGGCTTCGGTAGCGCTATGTGCTGGTCTACGCCATGTGCTGCTCTAATAGGTTGTCCGCGCGGATTGGTTGGGCTTACACCGTCGCCAACACCTGATCATCTCCCGGCTGCTCCAGTTCCGCCTTCTGCTTCGCAGCCCCCTTGGTCCTCGACCTCGACGGCGGCAAGCGCCGCAGGGTCTTGAGCGCGTCCGCATCCTTGATGCCGATCGTGCGCTGGTCCACCGTGATCAGGCCGATCTCGTTGAAGGCCGACAGGGTGCGGCTCACCGTTTCCAGGGTCAGCCCCAGGTAGCTGCCGATCTCGTGCCGGGTCATGCGCAGGTTGAACAGCTTGCTCGAGTAGCCCATGGCGGCGAAGCGGTCGGCCAGGGTTACCAGAAAGCGCGCCACGCGGGCTTCGGCGGACAGGGCGCCGAGCATGCCGATCATGGTCTGCTCGCGCACCAGCTCGCGGCTCATCACGCCGTACATCATGTTCTCGAGCTCGTTGTGGACGCGGCCCAGGGCGGTCAGTTTCTTGAAGGGCAGCAGGATCAGGTCGCAGTCGGACAGGGCCACCGCCTCGGAGGCGTAGTGGCGGGTGTGGATGCCGTCGACGCCCAGCATGTCGCCCTTCATGGGAAAGCTCAGCACCTGCTCGTTGCCGAACTCGTCGATCAGCACCGTCTTGAGGAAACCGGAATTGACGATGTACAGGGTGTCGAAGGCCTGGCCGATGGTGTGCACACGCTGGCCGGTCTTGAACTGGACGTGCTGGAACAGCAGTTCCTCGGACGTCACCGACACGCTGGCCGGAATGCGGAGCAGGTCGCAGACTTCTTTCAGGTTGGACCAGAGACGTCCCTGGCGCTGGCGGCCCGCTTCCATCGGCGAATGCAGGGTCGGCTGGGTAACATTGCGTTGGTCTGACATTGGCTGGGACTGCATGCTCTTCTCCAGGTAAGGGCTAAGGTTTCAGGCAGCGATCCCACTACGCTGATGCCGTGACTTGGATCGCAAGCAAGTCGAAACGCTGAATTCAGTATGCCAACACGAGTCCGGCACGAATATCAGCGATGCCTGAATATGGAGGTAGGAGAGATGAGGTCAGTGTAGGAATTTTCCGATTGACAACACCGTGCCCCAGAGGAGAAGCAGGAAGAATTACGGCACAGCCGTGCAGATTCGAGGCGGGGGAGGAGGCGTCCGGCATGCGGCCGGCGTGGCACGAAAACCTCAGGAACTGGTCAAAAGAAGTTCGGCTACGCTCTCATTGGCGCCAGCAGGCGGTGGGCGACGGCGTACTGGACCATTTCGGACAGGGAGTTCATGCCCATCTTCTGCATGATGCGGGTCTTGTGGGTGCTGACGGTCTTGACCGACAGGTGCAGGCCGTTGGCGATCTCGGTGATCGACTTGCCGCCCACCAGCAGGGAAAACACCTCGAACTCGCGGTCCGACAGCTGCTTGTGCAGCAGCTGTTCGCTGGGCGCCATGATGTTCAGGGCCAGCTGCTCGGCCACTTCGGTACTGATGTAGGGGCGGCCGGACGCGACCTTGCGGATCGCGCCCACCAGCTGGGTCCCCGCGCTTTCCTTGGTCAGGTAGCCCTGGGCGCCGGCGCGGATCGCGCGCACCGCGTACTGCTCTTCTTCGTGCATGGTGAGAATCAGGATGGCCAGCTTGGGCGCCTCGCTGCGCACCTGGCGGATCAGGTCGACGCCGCTGCGGCCCGGCATCGACAGGTCGAGCAGCAGCAGGTCGAATCCGCCCTGGCGCACCTGGGCCAGCACCTCGAAGCCGTTGGTCGCCTCGCCGACGATCTCGATGTCGGCGGCGCCGTCGAGAATGCGCTTGAGGCCTTCGCGCATGATCGTGTGGTCATCGGCAATGACGATTCTTACCATATTCATCCTTCCGGCCGCGAGCGGCCCAAACTGCTTCAGGTTAACACATCGATCCTGCAAAAAATTGCCGATGTTCAAACTATGCGGAGCGGGTCGTTCAGGTTCCCGGCTCCTTGATCAGGCGGTGCACGAGCACCGGTTTCGTGGTGTGCGACAGCACCTTGTTGGTGACGCTGCCCAGCAGCAGTTGCCCCCAGCCGCTGCGGCCATGCGAACCCATGAAGATCAGGTCGCAGCCTTCCTGCTCCGCCACGTCGACGATCTTGAGCGCCGCGGTATCGGAAAACGCGGTCATGCAGCTGTGCTGCAGGTTGGCGCCGGCGCAGGAACGCACGATCTTGCCCATGTATTCCTCGCCCATGCGCCGCATCTGGGCCAGGTAATCCTCCTCGCTGGGGTAGGAGGGCGGGATGATTTCCACGTACACTGGATACTGGTATTCTGGAGCGACAAACAGGGCCAGCACCTCGGCCCCCATCTGCGCCGCGAATTTGACGCCGGCACAGGCGGTGTGCTGCGACACGGCCGAGCCGTCGGTGGTGATCAGGATTTTGCGGTACATGATGACTCCTCCCAAAGGCCAGGCCATTCTGGAGGTTCGATGGCGTGGCGGCGATTGCTTTAACGCAAACTGTTGAGTTGGATCAAACACCCAGGCTGTTGTTCCGGCGCAAACCAAAGGGGCCGGACCAGGTGCTGCGCAGGCCCTGCGATTACAAAATACAACACCAAGCTTGCGTAAACATTCAGGAACCAGGCGATTTGATTGTCGCAGTATTAAGTTTACCTGTCCATTTTGTTGCGTGCCAGTTTCCGAGATTTACCTACGGCAACCACGCTGCTACACTCGCATGCAGACTCAATACCATCTGTTAATGCGGCCTCAGGAATGGCCCGGATGGACGCAGTAACCCGAATTGCACAGCTCATTGCGCACTTATACATTATGGAGAAGCAGGGATTATGACCAACGCCGCTGACGATTTCGACGCACTATTCGAGGAAGTGGCGGCGCAGCGCGCCAGCGCACCCGCGCCCGCCGCCGAGCCGGCGCCTGCGCCCGCCGCAGCCGCTTCCGCCGGCGACGACGAGGACCTGGAGTCGCTGTTCGACCAGGTGTCCGCGACCAGTGCACCGGTTGCGGCCGTGGCCGCACCGGCAGTCGCAGCCGCACCGGCCGCCGCCGCCGAGTCGCAAGCCGCCGAGCACGGGATGTTCGAACGCCTGGGCGGCATCGTCCGCCTGCTGCACGACTCGCTGCGCGAGCTGGGCTACGACAAGGCGCTGACCGAGGCCTCGTCCCAGATCGTGGACGCCCAGGACCGCCTGGAATACGTCGCCAGCCTGACCGAACAGGCCGCCAACAAGGTGCTGAACACCCTGGACGAGGGCATGCCGGCCCAGGACCTGCTGTCGAAGCAGGCCAAGGACATGGAAACCCGCTGGGCCGATCTGTTCTCGGGCAAGCTGAGCCTGGACGAATTCAAGGCCCTGGCCGGCGACTCGCGCGAGTTCGCCGCCGCGGTGAATCAAGCGACCGAAGCCGAAAAGGCGCGCCTGCTCGAAATTATGATGGCCCAGGACTTCCAGGACATCACCGGCCAGCTGATCAAGAAGGTGGTCAAGATCACCCAGACGGTCGAGTCGGAACTGGCCCAGCTGCTGCGCGACAACGCGCCTGCCGACATCAAGGAAAAGCTGGCCAAGAAGGAACAGGAAGCCGCCGCGCCCGCAGCGCTCATGCAGGGCCCGTCGGTGCCGGAAGCGGCCCTGGACCAGGACAACGTTGACGATCTTCTCGCCGATCTGGGATTCTAATGGACGATATGCTCAAGGACTTCGTCGTCGAGGCGATGGACCTGGCAGTCAATGTTGAAGAACATTTGCTGCGCCTCGAACGCGATCCGGACAACAAGGAAACGCTGAATGCGGTGTTCCGGTCCTTCCACACCATCAAGGGCGGCGCCGGCTTCATGGGCCTGCCCGCGCTGGTCGCGGCCTGCCACCTGACCGAGAACCTGTTCGACGCACTGCGCACCGGCGAAGCGCCGGTGACCCCGCTCGCCATCGAGGCGGCACTGCAGGCCTCGGGCTTCGTGGCCGACCAGCTGAACGACCTGAACAACGGTACGCCGCCGGAAGGCCTGGCGCAAATGC